>NZ_JARESR010000070.1:0-2529 GCF_046028015.1 Paraburkholderia sp. RL17-383-BIF-A
GTAAGCGCTCGATTTGTACCGTCTGTTCGTGGCGGCAGGAGGGGTGCAATCTGATTCCCATCAGATTTGATGGGAATCAGATTGATGAAGCAAATGGCACGAGGACGGCGGCCGGGATCGAAGAACTACACCCGGGAGTTTCGGGAAACGGTGGTCGCTGAGACGAACGATCCGGATCGCTCAATTGCCGAGGTAGCTCGCACGCATGGTTTGAATGCCAATATGGTTGCGCAGTGGCGGCGAAGATCGCTGGTGGCCCAACTGGCAACACCGCAACCTTGTCTGGCGCTGCTGCCCGTCGATGTAGTTGATCTTCCAGAGAAAGATGCCGGCAACCACACCGCATCGCAAGATCAGCGAGTGCCGGCGGTAGCTGCGAGGCCACCGGAGTGCGAGATCGAAATCGAGCTTGGTAAGCGGCGCGTTCGCATCTCCGGTCTTTCGATGGATCGCGCCGAGCAGTTTCTTCGGGATTGTTTGAAGTGATCGGACTCCCACAGAATACCCGCATCTGGATTGCGGCTGGCGTGACTGACATGCGCAGCGGGTTCAACTCACTATCCGCGAAGGTTCAGACCGTACTCGAGAAGGAGCCGTATTCGGGGCATATATTTGTGTTCCGCGGCAAGCGTGGCGATCTGCTGAAGTGTCTCTATTGGAGCGATGGCGGCCTATGTTTACTTGCAAAGCGTCTTGAGAAAGGGCGTTTTGCATGGCCGCGTGCCGACGCGGGCGTCGTGGCCCTGACGAGTGCTCAGCTTGCATTGCTGCTCGAAGGGTTTGACTGGCGACAACCGGTCGAGGCGGCACGCCCGCGCAGTGCTTTGTAAACGTCTGTTACCCGATGACCGGTGTGCGGCAGATGGTCGTAAACTGTCGCAATGGACCTGACCGATACCGACCTGCCCGACGACATTGATGCGCTGAAGGCGCTGGTTCGAGCGCATGCGGCGTCGGCGCATGCAAACGCGCAGCGGGTCGTCGAATTGCAGGACCAGCTCAGTTCCCGCGTAATCGAGATCGAACATCTGAAGCTGACGATTGCGAAGCTGCGCCGCATGCAGTTCGGTCGCAAGTCTGAGAAGGTGGAGCGTCAGATAGAGCAGCTTGAACTGCGGCTTGAGGACCTGCAGGCAGACGAAGGTGCGGCTACCCAGGCTGACTCAAAGAAGGCGCAGCAACGGCGCGAGAGTGCCTCTCGCAAACCACTGCCCGATCACCTTGAACGCGAAGAGCGGGTGCATCGGCCCATCGATGAACACTGCCCGGGATGCGGTGGCGCGCTCAAACCGCTGGGCGAAGACGTTTCCGAACAGCTTGAATACGTGCGCGCGCACTTCCGCGTCATCCGTCATCGCCGTCCGAAGTTCGCCTGTTCGTGCTGCGACTGTATCGTGCAGGCCGCAGCGCCGAGCCGACCGATCGATCGTGGCCTGCCGGGTCCGGCTTTGCTCGCCCACATCACGACATCGAAGTTCGCGTACCACATCCCGTTCTATCGCCAGTCCGTCATGTACGCGCGCGACGGCGTCGAGATCGAAGCGGGCACCATGGGCCACTGGCTGGGCAGTCTGACATGGCTACTCAACCCTCTGGTCGACGCGGTGCGCCGCCACGCGCTGGGTGGCAGCAAGGTTCACGCCGACGACACCCCGCTGCCGGTGCTCGCGCCAGGCAATGGCAGGACGAAGACCGGTCGCCTCTGGGTGTATGTGCGCGATGGTCGGCCCAGTGGTTCGGACGAAGCGCCGGCCGTCTGGTTTGCCTATACACCGGATCGTCGCGGCGAACATCCACAGCGTCACCTTGCCAACTTCACGGGCGTACTGCAGGCAGACGCCTTCGCCGGTTATGCGGATCTGTACCTGGGCGGTCAGATTCACGAAGCAGCGTGCATGGCGCATGCACGTCGGAAGCTACATGATCTACACGCTGTTCGGGCATCGCCGATCACCAGCGAGGCACTCGAGCGCATCGGCGCACTCTATCGCATCGAAGAGCACATTCGTGGCAAGCCGCCTGAAGAACGACGGCGCGTTCGCCAGGAGAAGGCTGTGCCGCTGCTTGATGATATGAAGCGGTGGTTCGAGGCGACGCTTCTCACTCTCTCCGCGAAATCAGACACCACCAAAGCGATCCAGTATTCGTTGAATCGCTGGCCTGCGCTGGCCTATTACTGCAGTGATGGTCAGGCCGAGATTGACAATCTGATTGCCGAGCGCGCATTGCGCGGCGTGGCAATCGGAAGACGGAATTTTTTATTTGCCGGTGCGGACTCAGGCGGAGAACGTGCAGCCGCGATGTACAGCCTGATCGGATCTGCCCGCATGAACGGCGTTGATCCCGAAGCCTACCTGCATTACGTCATCGAGCGCATCGCCGATCACCCAGTGAACCGCATCGACGAACTGTTACCCTGGAACGTCGCTCCTTTGCTGCCGGCCGCCTCACACATCGATCCCGTTCGCTAGCAGCCGATCCTCTCGCGCGTCAACAAAATCCGCGACGGTGCAGGTCGAATGCTTACGG
>NZ_JARESR010000072.1:0-1525 GCF_046028015.1 Paraburkholderia sp. RL17-383-BIF-A
TACGCGCTCGGCCTGATCGCCACGCGCTCACTCGACGAACCCGTGGTCGGCCTGAAGGACCTGATGGTGCGCAACGAGGCGCGCATCAGGAACGGCATGCTCGCCTACGCCGCGCTGCAGAAGCTGAAACAGGGCGACGTCACCGACGAAGCCAAAGCCGCCTTCGACGCGCACAAGCAGGACCTCGGCTACGGCCTGATGCTCAAGCAGTTCACCGCGAACGTCACCGACGCCACGCCCGACCAGATCACGCAGGCCGCGAAGAAAACGATCCCGCCCGTGGCGCCCGTGTTCTTCTCCTTCCGCCTGATGGTGGGCCTCGGCATCCTGTTCCTCGCCACCTTCGTGCTGGCGTTCTGGTTCTGCGCGCAGCGCTCGCTGCTGCTGGAGAAACGCCGCTGGTTCCTGCGCTGGGCCGTGTGGGCGATTCCGCTGCCGTGGCTCGCGGCTGAATTCGGCTGGATTGTCGCGGAAGTGGGCCGCCAGCCGTGGACCATCGCGGGCATTCTGCCCACCAGCCTGTCGGCCTCGAGCCTGACGGCAGGCGACCTGTATCTGAGTATCGGGGGCTTCGTGGTGTTCTACACGGTGCTGTTCATCATCGAGATCATGCTGATGTTCAAGTATGCGCGGCTCGGTCCCTCGTCGCTGCATACGGGCCGCTATCACCATGAACAACAGCCGCCGAATCAGCCGCTGAACCAGCCGTTGCCGACCAACACGGTCGCCTGATTCGCCGCCACCGAGTTTCAAGGGAAAAGAACATCATGGATTATGCAAGCCTCAAACTCATCTGGTGGGTGCTGATCGGCGTGCTGCTGATCGGCTTTGCGCTCACCGACGGCTTCGACATGGGCGCGGCGATCCTGCTGCCCTTCATCGGCAGGACCGACGCCGAGCGCCGCATTGTCGTCAATACGGTGGGCGCGACCTGGGAAGGCAATCAGGTGTGGCTCATCACCGCCGGGGGTGCGATGTTCGCCGCGTGGCCGCTGGTGTACGCGGCCTCGTTCTCCGGGTTCTACTTCGCGATGCTGCTGGTGCTGTTCTCGCTGTTCTTCCGGCCGGTCGGCTTCGACTACCGCAGCAAGCGCGAAGACCCGCGCTGGCGCAGTGCGTGGGACTGGGCGCTGTTCGTCGGCGGCTTCGTGCCGGCGCTGGTGTTCGGCGTCGCGTTCGGCAACCTGCTGCAAGGCGTGCCGTTCTCGTTCGACACCGACCTGCGCGTGACCTATCACGGCGGCTTCTTCGCGCTGCTCAATCCGTTCGCGGTGCTGTGCGGGCTCGTCAGCGTGTCGATGCTGGCCGCGCACGGCGCCGCCTTCGTGAAGATGAAGGCGGACGATATTGTGGCCGAACGCGCGTCGCTCGCGCTGCGCATCGCGTCGCTCGCGGCCGTGGTGCTGTTCCTGATTGCCGGCGCGCTGATCGCCACGATGATCGGCGGCTATCAGCTGGTCGATGCGGCGCCGCTCGATACGGTTGCCAATCCGCTGCTGAAGAGCGTGATCGGCGCACCGGGCTT
>NZ_JARESR010000073.1:0-1504 GCF_046028015.1 Paraburkholderia sp. RL17-383-BIF-A
GCGACCTGCTCATCACCGTCAGCGCGACGACCACCGAACGCCTGGCCGATGTCGTCACCGGACTCGCGACGTCCGGCTCGCTGCTATATGCGAGCGATTTCCCCGGCAATCGCGTGCGCGTGTTTACGACGTCCGGTGTCTGGCTGCGCGACATTAGCGTGGCAGAGCCGGGCGCATTAGCGGTAGACGCAGCTGGAAACGTCTGGGTCGCACAACAGAGCCTGGGCACCGTGATCCAGTTCAGTCCAGGCGGGGAGCGCCGGAACACTATCCAGTTGCCGGCCAAAACGCGGCCCGCTTCGCTGTACTTCGATGCGACGAGCGACCAGCTATGGATCGGCGACGAAGGGCCGGATATGAATATCAAGATCTATGACGTGTCCGGCACGCCGTATGCCGCGGGGACGTTCGGTGTTCAAGGCGGCTTTCTCAGTACGGCCAATGGCATAAAAGGGCAAGTGGGCGATAAGCGCTTTACGCGCGTCACCGGCATCGGCAGGGATTCCGCGCGCAATCTCTACGTCCTGAACAATCCATGGGGAGGGTCATGGGACCTCGGCCGTAACGGCGGCACCGACATCCACGCATACGACGGGACCGGAGTTCTGCGCTGGCAGCTCCAATCGGTGAACTTCGAGGGCAACGCGGCTCCGGATCCGGCCACCGACGGGGCGATCTTCTACGGCGGAATGAATATCTATTCGGGTACCGTGGGTGGCACCTTGGTTGCCAACACAATCGACCCGATCACCTATCCGGCCGACCCCCGGATCAATCTTGCCGACCACGAACGTGGCGAACATTTTGCGCAGATCGCCAGCGTGAGAGGGCACCGGATACTCGTCGCCGCGAGTCAGAACCCCGATACCTTCTACTTTTTCCACTTCAACCCGGCGAGCGGCTACATTGCGATTCCTGATGGCGCGTTGCCGGGAACGGCCTTCGCTACGACGGCACGCGTCCGCAATGGCTTCTGTCTGGATAGCAAGGGCGATATCTGGGCGGGTCTCGACAAGACCAATGTCATTTCACACTACCCACTGACAGGTTTCGATTCGAGTGGCAAACCGGTCTGGGGCGCCGCGATCACGATGCCGATCCCGCGCACCATCTCGCAACTGACCCGGATCATCTACCTGCCTGAAAGCGACACGATGATTCTCACGCAAGGGGCAACCGGCAGCACGGACTGGACTGCGGTGGGGCAGCGCGTCGAGGTGTATCACGGCTGGCTGGCCGGCAACAGGACCACGCCGAACCCGGTGATCAACATTACTGGCGCGAATCCGAAGTCGATTGTGGCCACCGGCAATTATCTGTTTGTCGGCTACGTACATACCGTGCCTAACGTGGATGCGTTTAACCTCACGACCGGACAGCTCGACGTCACGCTCGTCAATAGCAATCCAAACATGGTCGACGTCGGCAACGACGCGGACTCGATGTATGGACTTCGTGCGTATCGGCGGTCGACGGGCGAATATGAAGTCACGAAGGACAACTA
>NZ_JARESR010000074.1:0-1466 GCF_046028015.1 Paraburkholderia sp. RL17-383-BIF-A
ACCCAGACGGCGATGGGGGGCTATTGGGTCAGCAACTGGCAGCGAAGGCTTGATCTGACCGCAGCCAATGCGAGCACCCCAAAGATCTCCGCTTATCGGAGTAACGGGCAGCCTCTGATATTCAAGTGGGTTAATGGAGCGTGGGCGGTGCCAGGAACGTCGGGTCTCGCCCTGACGAAAGCTGGCGATGGTTACTTCCACCTGAAAGACGAACGGATCGGTACGACGGAAACGTACTCGGTCAGCACAGGTCTGTTCCACTCCGAGACGACCCGCACAGGTATGTACCGCGAGGTTCAGTACGTCGGACAAAGGATTGATTCAATTGTGCAGTGGCCTGTCGATCGTATTGGACAGAACGCATCGCGGCTGACACTTAGTCTGGCCTACGACGGTAGCGGTCGCATCTTGAGCGTCGTGCCTCCTTCGGGCAATGCCACGCATTATGCGTACGATGCGAAAGGTAATCTGGCTTCGGTAACCGCGCCAATTGGATACGTTCGCCAGTATCTGTACGAAGATGTCCGCTTTCCAAACGCATTGACCGGCATCAAGGACGAATCAGGCTCGAGGATTGCAACATGGACCTACGATTCCAGTGGACGTGCGGTCTCGGTCACGCATCCTGACACGACGCGTAATGTTTCACTGAGGTATGGCTCGGGCACGACCACGGTCGGCAACCTGGCTGGGAACAGCACATATTCCTTTAGTGTCGGCGACACGTCGCGCCCTGGCTCTATTGCCACACCTGGTGGCACGGTGTCACGTACGTGGGATACCTCAGGGAACTTGAAGCAAAGAGTTACCCCGGATGGGAATACACAGTACACGTGGGACGGCGCCAACCGGCCAACGAAAGCAGTTGCAACGGTCGCGGGCAGCAAGACGGTAACAACCGTTGAGTACAGCGACAGCAGTTCACTGCGTCCGCATCTGGTCGCGATGCCGAGCAAGATCAGGGCGTTCGTCTACGACACAGAAGGTAACGTCACCGGCTACGCAGAGTGGCAGACAACCGACCCGACGGGCGAACAGGGAATGCAGGCGGTTGCGGCGGGCGATCAGATGACGGTCGGGGCGCGCTACGATCAGGCGGGCCGTCTCCTGTCTGCCACTGTCGTCCGGAATGGTGTGAAGACTGAGGACTGGACCTACACCTATGATGCGCGTGGCAACATCGCGACGACGCGGGACGCCGTATCCGGTTGGGCAATGCAAACCCTCGGTCGCGATGCCGAGAACCGCGCGACGCAAATAGCGGGTAATAGCGGTCAGGCAAGCATTGGATACGACGAGCGTGGTCGCGTAAAGTCCTTTCAGTATAACGAACCGGCAAGCTCGTTGAATGGCGGACTTGCCCGTGTACTGGCAGTCGATTACCAGTACGCCGCGAATGGCTCGGTCTCGTCACATTCGGCTAAGGTCTCAGCTAACGGCGCATGGTGGCAGCCGATCAGCGACGC
>NZ_JARESR010000075.1:0-1372 GCF_046028015.1 Paraburkholderia sp. RL17-383-BIF-A
GGAACCTGTCCGTATTTTTGTGGGCGAGGCGGTTAGCGGAATTAACCGCGTGCCTGAGTAAAACGCTCACCAAACAGAATAGCGAACTGATTCATGGCGCTCGACCAGTCGAATGCCGTTCGCACGGACTTGTTAAGCACATTGCGCAGCGCCAGCCAGAGCAACTTGATGGCGGCCTCGTCGTTGGGGAAGTGGCCGCGGGTCTTGATGATCTTGCGTAGTTGCATGTTCAGACTCTCAATGGCGTTCGTGGTGTACACCACCCGGCGTATGTCGGGCGGAAACACGAAGAACGGCGTGACGTTCTCCCACGCCCGTCGCCACGACTGCACGATGGTCGGGTACTTCGCGCCCCATGGCCCTTCGGCAAAGGCCTCCAGGGCCTGCTGCGCGGCCTGTTCGTTCGCGGCGGCGTAGACCGGACGCAGCGCTGCGGCGACGCTTTTGCGATCCTTGTAGCTGGCGTATTCCAGGCTGTTGCGGATCAGGTGCACGATGCAGGTCTGCACGGCCGTGCGCGGGTACGCCGTGCCGATCGCCTCGGCCAGCCCCTTCAGGCCGTCGACCACCGCGATCAGGATGTCCTGGCAGCCCCGGGTCTTCAGTTCGTTGAACACCTTCAGCCAGAACTTCGCACCTTCGGTCTGCTCGATCCACAGGCCGAGCACGTCGCGCTGACCGTCGGCCTGGATGCCCAGCGCCAGATACACTGCCTTGTTGCTCACCACGCCGTCGCCACGGATCTTCACGCGCAGCGCGTCGAAGAACACCACCGGATACATCGGCTCGAGCGGACGGCTCTGCCAGGCGAGCGTTTCGGCCATGACTTCGTCGGTGACCGAGCTGATGAAGTCGGGGGAGACCTCGGTGCTGTAGCTTTCGGCCAGAAACGCCTGAATCTCGCGCACGCTCATGCCCCGGGCGTACATCGCGATAATGCGCTCGTCGAAGCCCGTGAATCGGCGCTCGTGTTTGGGAATCAGGATCGGCTCGAAGCTGCCATCGCGGTCGCGCGGCAGATCGACCCTGACCGGGCCGCGCTCGGTGATCACCGTCTTGCCGCTGGCGCCGTTGCGCTCGTTGGTCTGCTCAGAGGGCCTGGGCTGGCCGGGCCGGTAGCCCAGATGCATGCTCATCTCGGCGCCCATCGCCCGCTCGATCAGTGCCTTGTTGAACGCCAGCATCAGGTCCTGAACCTCGGCGGGCGTCATCGGGCCCTTCACCAGTTCATCGAGCAGCGCTTCTGGCAGTGCAGGCAGCGGCCCGCGGGCCGCTGCCTGCGAGGCGACAGTGCGTCTCTTCTTCATGATTGGCATATCCATGATCTTCATCCTTCATGATATGCCTCGCCCACGAAATTACGGATAGGCCC
>NZ_JARESR010000076.1:0-1321 GCF_046028015.1 Paraburkholderia sp. RL17-383-BIF-A
TTTGAACCGCCCCGGGAATCGTGGAGGCTGGTTGGTTTAAGTTGATGCGGATTCAGCGGCGGCTGTTTCAAGTTGCCGATAGTAGTTTGCCTCAGCTTCGGCGGGCGGGATATAGCCGAGCGGTTCCATCAACCGGTGATGATTGAACCAGGCCACCCACTCCAGCGTTGCCAGTTCAACGGATTCCCTCGTTTTCCAGGTGCGGCGATGAATCAGTTCAGCCTTGTACAAACCGTTGATCGTTTCAGCCAAGGCGTTGTCATAGCTGTCGCCTCGGCTGCCGACCGACGGTTCGATGCCCGCTTCCGACAACCTTTCGCTGTAGCGAATGCTGACGTATTGGGACCCTCTGTCCGAATGGTGTATCAAGGTTCCGTCGTCGCCCGGGCGCCGCGCGTAAAGCGCCTGTTCAAGTGCATCCAGAACGAAGTCCGTAGTCATCGAGCTGCTGACTCGCCAGCCGACGATACGGCGAGCGAACACATCGATCACGAAGGCCACATACAGCCAGCCCTGCCACGTCGAAACGTAGGTGAAGTCCGAAACCCAGAGCTGGTTCGGCCGTGCCGCCTTGAACTGCCGATTGACCCGATCCAGCGGGCGCGGGGCTATGGCATCAGGAACAGTCGTGCGAACACGCTTGCCTCGCATTACGCCGCGCAAACCCAGTTGCTTCATCAACCGTTCGACCGTGCAGCGCGCCACCGCGATACGCTCCCGGTTCATCTGCTTCCAGACTTTATCGGCTCCGTAGACCTGCATGTTGGCCCGCCACACACGCTCGATCTCCGGCCGCAGACGTTCATCGCGGATTGCGCGAACAGGGCGCCGCGACGGATCACGAAGCTGCGCGGCATGGCGTCGGTAGCCCGACGGGGCAATCCGCAAGACCTTGCAGATCGGCTCGACCCCGAAGGTGTCGCGATGCTGATCGATAAAGGCCTTCAGGACTTGAAACGGCGGTCGAGCTCCGCCTGGGCGAAAAACGCGCTCGCGACCTTGAGAATCTCGTTGGCACGACGTAACTCCTTGACTTCGCGCTCCAAGGCCTTGAGGCGCTCGCGCTCGTCTGATGTCACGCCATCGCGCTCACCGTGGTCGACCTGGTGGCGCTTGACCCACTCGTGCAGTGTCTGCGGTGTGCAGCCGATCATCGGCGCAATCGATTCGACCGCCGCCCACATCGACGGATGTTCGCTACGCTGCTCGCGCACCAGACGCACTGCGCGCTCCCGGACTTCCGGGGAAAACTTGGTTACCTTCTTGTTCATGGCTCCATTCTCTCAAGAGTTGGAGCCTCCACAAAATCCGGGGCGGTTCA
>NZ_JARESR010000077.1:0-1203 GCF_046028015.1 Paraburkholderia sp. RL17-383-BIF-A
TGCGACGAGTTCGCGTGGAAGTACTTGATGCCACTGCCACCGCTGGTGATGTTGTTCACCGTGTTGCTGATGTTGGTGACGTCGTTACTCAGATTGTTGACTGTGTTGCCGACGTTCGACACATTCTGGTTCGTCGCATACAACTGCGAGCCGTTCACCGCATCCACGCTCGTTGCGCTCACATCACCTGCCGACACACCCGTCAGATTGCGCGTTCCCGCCGTACCCGAGAAGTCCACCGCCGTGCCGTCGCTATTCTTCGCCACCGTGATGTTGCGTGAAGTTGCATCCTGCTGCACGAGACCGACTTCACCGTTGTTGATGTTGTTGGTCAGGTTCGTGATGTCAGTCGTGTTCTGCGTCACGCGACCGTCGATGTTTTCGACCAAGTCGCCCACGTTGTTGAAAGTCTTGCCGCCATTCAATACATATGACGGGTTGGTGATCGCACCAGTCGTCGTGTTATAGGTCGAACCGCCGCCGAGAGCAGCCGCCGTGCTTGAGCCCGCGGCCTTGACCTTTGCGTCTTCCGATTGAAGCTGGCTCACGTTCACTGCGTCCGTTGCGGCTGAACCGGCTGCCACATTCGTGATGCGACGTTCCTTGCCAGCGGCGCCGACCGAGACTTCTCCATTGGCTGCCGATGCCGTGCCCGACAGTGTTGCCGTGCCCGGGTTGTAACCCGTAGCCGACAGGTTTGCCGTCGTCGTCGAGTTTGAACCCAGCGCGACCGAGTTTGCCGCCGTCGCCGATGCGTTACCGCCGATCGCCACCGCATCCGTACCCGTTGCCGACGAGTCCGCCAGCGACGAGTTTGCATGGAAGTACTTAATGCCGCTGCCACCATTGGTGATGTTGTTCACCGTGCTGCTGATGTTCGTGACGTTGCCCGCGATGCTGCTGACGTTGTTGCTCAGGTTGTTCACGTTGTTATTAACGGTGTTCACCTTCGCGTCTTCCGACATCAACTGGCTGACGTTCACCGCGTCCGTTGCGGCCGAACCGGCTGCAACGTTCGTCACGCGACGTTCCTTGCCTGCTGCGCCGACCGAGACTTCACCATTGGCTGCCGATGCCGTGCCCGACAGCGCTGCCGTGCCGGGGTTGTAACCCGTGGCCGACAGGTTAGCCGTCGTCGTCGAGTTCGAACCCAGTGCAACCGAGTTTGCCGCCGTCGCCGATGCATTGCCACCAATGGCGACT
>NZ_JARESR010000078.1:0-983 GCF_046028015.1 Paraburkholderia sp. RL17-383-BIF-A
GGCGTGCAACATCCCGTCGACTACGAAGGCCAGGGCCTGCCGAAGCTCATCGCCACCGCCTGTATCGAGATGCTGAACGCGTCGAACCTGTCGTTCGCGTTGTGCCCGCTGCTCACGGATGGCGCCATCGAGGCGCTGCTCACGGCGGGTAGCGAAGCGCAGAAACAGACCTACGTGCCGAAGCTCATTTCCGGCGAATGGACCGGCACGATGAACCTGACCGAGCCGCAGGCCGGCTCCGACCTCGCGCTCGTGCGCACGCGCGCCGAGCCGCAGGGCGACGGTTCGTTCAAACTGTTCGGCACGAAGATTTTCATCACGTGGGGCGAGCACGACATGGCGAAGAACATCGCGCATCTCGTGCTGGCGCGCACACCTGACGCACCGGAAGGCGTGAAGGGCATTTCGCTTTTCATCGTGCCGAAGTTTCTCGTCAACGAAGACGGCTCGCTCGGCGAGCGCAACGACGTGCATTGCGTGTCGATCGAACACAAGCTCGGCATCAAGGCGAGCCCGACCGCGGTGCTGCAGTTCGGCGACCACGGCGGCGCGATCGGTCATCTGATCGGCGAAGAGAATCGCGGCCTCGAATACATGTTCATCATGATGAACGCGGCGCGCTTTGCCGTCGGCATGCAGGGCGTGGGTGTGTCGGATCGCGCTTACCAGAAGGCGGTGGCGTATGCGAAAGACCGTGTGCAAAGCCGTCCCGTGGATGGCTCGGCGAAGCAGCCGGTCGCGATAATTCAGCACCCCGACGTGCGCCGTATGCTCGCCACGATGCGTGGTCTGACTGAAGCCTCACGCGCGCTGGCCTATGTGGCCGCGGCGCACTGCGACATCGCGCATCGCCATGCCGACGAAGCCACGCGCGCGGAACATCAGGCGATCTACGAATACCTCGTGCCGATCGTGAAGGGCTGGAGCACGGAGCTGTCGATCGATGTGACGAGCCTCGGCGTACAGGTGCACGGCGGCATGGG
>NZ_JARESR010000079.1:0-834 GCF_046028015.1 Paraburkholderia sp. RL17-383-BIF-A
CTTCATCGAGGAAACCGGCGCCGCGCAGTATTACCGCGACGCACGGATTCTGCCGATCTACGAAGGCACAACCGCGATTCAGGCGAACGATCTGATCGGCCGCAAGACCGTGCGCGACGGCGGCAAGGTGGCGAAGTCGCTGCTCGCCGGCGTGGCTGAAACGGTCGAAGCGCTCGGTGCGCAGCAGGGTCCGGCTTTCGAATCGATGAAGAACTATCTTGCGCAGGGGCATCGCTCGTTGAGCACGGTGGTGGATTTTGTTGTCACCAATGCGAAGAGCGATCCGAATGCGGTGTTCGCGGGCAGCGTGCCGTATCTGAAGCTCGCGGGCATCGTGCTTGGCGGTTGGCAGATGGCGCGTGCGTTGCTCGTGGCGGCCGGGAAGCGCGACGAAGATCCTTCGTTTTACGGTGCGAAGATCGCGACCGCGCAGTTCTACGCTGAGCATGTGCTGACGCTCGCGTCGGCACTGGAGGCGTCGATTGTCAGCGCGAAGGGTGGCGAGAGTGTGCTGGCGCTGTCGGAAGATCAGTTCTGATGGGCACCGGCAAAACAATGCCCCCCGCAAGTCTCATTGAGCAGTACGGCCCGCGCGAGTCGATGGAATACGACGTCGTGATCGTCGGCGGCGGCCCGGCTGGCCTGTCCGCCGCGATTCGCCTGAAGCAGCTGGCGGCGGAACAAGGCGTCGAGATTGGCGTGTGCGTACTGGAAAAAGGCTCGGAGATCGGGGCGCATATTCTCTCGGGCGCGGTCATGGATCCGCGCGCCATGACCGAGCTGATTCCGGACTGGAAGGAAAAAGGCGCACCGCTGACCGTGGATGTGACTGAG
>NZ_JARESR010000008.1:0-256522 GCF_046028015.1 Paraburkholderia sp. RL17-383-BIF-A
CTGCTTTGCGCCAGATTCCGAAGAACCCGGCCCGCATCGCACATCAAGCGCCCACACTTATCGGCTGTTAATTTTTAAAGATCGAGTCCGCATTCACTACCGAACCAGCACCGTATCGCCAACCTCGCAACACCCGGCACCGCTTCGTTCTGCGTCGCTGCATCAGCAGCAGAGAAACGAGATTATGGAGAGCGAGAGACATATCGTCAACCCCCTTCGCGCAATATTTTTCAAAAAGTTGAGGAGCACCGAAACAGACCTCACAGCGACACCGCCAATTTAGTTAGCCATCCGATCTAATTGGCCGCTCGCGGAACAATTCTACTTGCGGCATCGAGACAGTGACCCACGACCGCACCTCTACCAAACCCATCTGGCAATGACCAACCTCGCTATATATAGAGCACTCGCCGCCCAACATAAAGCAGCGCCAGAAGAAACCAAAGCCGAGTCAGCCGAGAAAACTAAAGTTTCCGCCTTGCCGGCCGTCAACCAAGATATCCCGTCACTCCAATTACCGCCGACCATGGACAATCCAGTCGAGGAACACGTCGACGAACGCTCACCCGCCGCGCAAACGCCAGCCCTCAATCTGGATAATGTCCCGGTGGGCACCGCTCTCGACTGGCCGATCGTCGACGCCGACGGCACGCTCCTTTTCACGAGCGGCACCATCCTCGCGACCACGGACGAACGCACCTTCCTGTTCAACCACTTCCGTCCTCAACGAGGCGACCTGCTGGATGCGGGCACACAAGCGCCACCTCAGCCAGACACTCAGGCAGACCCTGGCGGCCCATTGACGCTAAAGGACATGCACCTGGAAATCGGTGCATTGATCGGTGTGCGTCCGCAACTCGGCAGCGGCGCGCCGATGCATCCATGCCGCATCATCGGCTTCGCACCGAATCACGCGCTCTTCGTCACGCCGCCAATGCACGACGGTCGCATGCTCCCCTTGGGCCTCGGCGAAAACATCGAAATCGTCGCGATTGCCAGTCATGCCGTGTTTCGTTTCGTCTGCACGATCGAGGCAATCTGCCGCTCGCCGTTCGACTACGTCGTGTTGTCGAAACCCGGCGTGATCCGTCGCCTGCGCGAGCGCAAGTCGATCCGCGTCCGCACGCACCTCGCGGTGCGTTTCGGCATCGGTGAAAACGGAGATTCGTATGAGGGGCTTGGACTCGCGAAAGGCATTAGCGCACTGGGCATGCAGTTGATCGCCTCCTGGACGCTGGGTGCTGTCGGCGACCGGTTGCGTCTGGCGTTCCGCCTGAAATCGAAAGATCTCGATACGGAGATCGAAACCACGGCCGTAATCCGCAATGTGCACAAAGGCAACGGGCCGGGCGAGCCTTCGACTCATGGGCTCGAACTCGATCAGCTCGACGCGACCCAGCAAATGGCGATGAAAGTCTTCGTATTCGACCGCCAGGACGACGTGGTGTATTGGTCGAACGGCTTGAAATAAATCAGCGCAGGACGGCGAGCGGCGCAACGCACCCGCTGCTCAGCCCATCAATTCTTCCGGCGTACAACGTCGCGCGCCCCACGCATCGGCGAGCACTTCGCAGCGGCCCAACCGTAACGCCTCACGCTCGAAATCGACGAACACGACTTCGTCCACGTCGAGCGGGCGCACGGGCGTATCGTGCGTGCGCCCGTCGGTGAGGATCCACAGCCAGCGTTGCTGCGCAGGTTTGCGGCGCGCGCTGCGCTCCAGCAGCTGGGTCGCTCGCTGAATGCCGGCAGTGAGCGGTGTGCCGCCGCCGCCGCCCACCGGACTCAACCACCGCTCGTTCCACCAACGCGGCACGGCGGGACCGAATCGCACATCCGCCCCCGCACCGCCGAAACAGACCAGGGCGGCCTCGGCACGCGCGGCGCTCGCGTGGTCGAACAAGGCGACCAACAGTCCCTTGGCGAGCGCGAGGCGCTGCCCGCCCAGCATGGAACCCGAACAATCGAGCACGAAACAATGCAGCACGCCGCCACGCGGCGCCTCGCGCATGAAACGCAGATGCCCGGTTCGTAAAGCGCCTTGGCCCTTCGCCGCGAGTGTGTGAGGCCACGCGATGCGCTTGCCCGGCGTCCCATGCAAGCGGCTGTACGCACCCGCACCTTGCCGCCATCGAAAACCGCTGCGCGAGTCAGCGGCGGCGCCCTTCCGATGGCTCAGCGTTTTTTTGCGCTGAGCGGTATGACGCCTTTGACCTGCGTGGTGGCGGCCGGCTCGGGGGCAAGGTAGCCCCACTCGCTGTCGCCCGCCGCATCAACCGGCGGCGCATTACCTTGCGCAGACGCGGACGACCGCCCCGCGCCGCCGCCCTCAGAAGCGCCACTCTCACGCGCGTCACGACGCGCATGGGAATCACGAGAATGTCGCCGATGAATCAACACCGCCTCGGCAACCCGATCGACATGCTCCGCCGTCACCGCAGCCGCCTGCTCGAACGCCGCCAACGCCCGCGCCGCGCGCAGCATCACGAGATCGGCGCGCAAACCGTCCACGGCGGCGTCGATGCACAACGTGCTGACACGCGCGTGCACGGCGTCGTCCAACGCAAGCTGCGGCAGCGTGGCGCGCGCCGCTCGAATCTGCTGCACATAAGCCGCCTGCTGCTGCGCATAACCCGCACGAAACCCCTGCGGATCGAGATCGAATGCCAGCCGGGCTTTTACGATCGCCTGCCGCACATGCTGCTCGAAGCAGTTCTGCAACTCGACCATCAAGCCGAAACGGTCGATCAGTTGCGGCCGCAGCTCGCCCTCTTCAGGATTCATCGTGCCGATCAGCACGAAGCTCGCGTCGTGGCTATGCGACACGCCATCGCGCTCGACGGTATTCACGCCGCTTGCCGCCGCATCGAGCAAGGCGTCGACGAGCGCGTCGGGCAGCAGGTTGACTTCATCCACATACAGCACGCCGAGATGCGCTTTCGCGAGCAGACCCGGCGAGAAGCGCACCGAGCCGTCGCGCAGCACCGTTTCGATATCGAGCGTACCGATCAAGCGGTCTTCGCTCGCGCCAAGCGGCAAATTCACCAGTTGCCCCTCCGGCAACAACTCGGCGAGCGCCCGGGCCGCCGTCGACTTGGCGGTGCCGCGCGGCCCCGTCACCAGCACGCCGCCCAGCGCCGGATCGATAGCGGCCAGCAAGAGCGCCTGCTGCAAGGGCGCCTGGCCGATCAGCGCGGCAAAAGGAAAAACAGGCCGCCGGGCTGCTGAGTTCATGTTTGCATTCCTTCAATCTGTTGCTCGCTCGCGAGCAGATGCTGTTCCACTTGCGCGCGATAGTCGCCGGGCGTCTGCCACAAACCGCGCTGCATCGCTTCGAGCAGGCGCTCGCAAATCGAATGCAACGCGTGCGGGTTGTGCCGCTGCAAGAACGCGCGGGTGTCAGCGTCGTTCAGATAGGCATCGGTCACGAGCGCGTACTGATGATCCGCGATCACGCGCGCGGTCGCATCGTAGCCGTACAGATAATCGACGGTCGCGGCGATTTCCGCCGCGCCCTTGTAGCCGTGACGCTTCACGCCATCGAGCCATTTTGGATTGACCACCCGCGAGCGGATCACGCGGGCAATCTCCTCATGCAGCGTGCGCACGCGCGGCGCGGCCGGATTGCTATGGTCGGCGTGATACACGCTCGGCTGATCGCCGGCCAGATGCCGTACCGCGGCGACCATGCCACCCTGGAACTGGTAGTAGTCGTTCGAATCGAGCAGATCGTGCTCGCGGTTGTCCTGGTTCTGCAGCACCACGTCCAGCGCCGCGAGGCGCGTGCCGAACGCGTGACGCGCTTCTTCGCCCGCGCTCTTTTGCGTGTACGCGTAACCGCCCCACGACTGATAGGCGTTCGCGAGATCGGCGTCGGTCTGCCATTGCCGCGAGTCGATCATGTCCTGCAGTCCCGCGCCATACGCGCCGGGCCGTGCGCTGAACACGCGCCAGCCGGCGCGCTTGCGCGCCTCGGCGGCGTCCATGCCGCGCGCAATGAGCGCATCGCGCTCACGCAGCACGCGCGCGCGAATCGGATTCAGGTCTTCGGGTTCGTCGAGTTCCGCGACCGCCTGCACGGCGGCGTCGAACAGATGCATCACGTTGGCAAAGGCATCGCGGAAGAAACCGGACACACGCAACGTGACGTCGATGCGCGGCCGGTCGAACACCTCGATCGGCATGATTTCGAAATCGGTCACGCGGTGGCTGCCGGGCGCCCACTTCGGCCGCACGCCCAGCAACGCGAGCGCCTGGGCGATATCGTCGCCGCCGGTGCGCATGGTCGCGGTGCCCCACACGGAGAGGCCAATGGCGCGCGGATAGTCGCCCTTCTCCTGTAAATGCCGTTCGATCAGTTGCTGAGCGGACTTCAATCCCAACGACCAGGCCGCTTGCGTGGGAAGCGCGCGCGTGTCGACAGAATAAAAGTTCCGGCCGGTGGGCAGCACATCGGGCCGTCCGCGCGATGGCGAACCGCTCGGTCCCGGCGGCACGAAGCGCCCTTCGAGACCGCGCTTCAGATGAAGCATTTCCTGCGGGCCGCAGGCGTCGAGCCGCGGCAGCACATCGGCACGCAGTCGCCCGATTACGCGCGCCGCTTGCGGCAATCCGGCAGCGAGCGGAGCCGAAGAGATGGCCTCCTGATCGCCGCACACGCCGCGCAACAACTCGGCCGCCAACAACTCCAGCCGTTCACGCGTGTCGCCGCAGTGCCGCCACGGCGTATCGCTGACATTGCGCAGCACGTCGGGGCGCGGCCCGTCCCACACCGCCGACCAGTCCACCGACAACGGATCGAACAAATGGTCCATCTGCAGATCGCGCGCCAACGCATCGATCAGGCCGGCCTTCGCGCCTTGCCCGTCGCCGACAGGAAAACGCCCAAGCGCCAGCAATGTGTCGCGCCGTTGCACACCGTCCGGCGATTGCCCGAACGTATGCAAGCCGTCGCGAATCTGCGCTTCCTTCAACTCGCACAGCCATGCATCGACGCGCGTGAGGAGCGCGTCCTCATCGTCCTGCCCGGTCGGCGCCGCGAGGCTCAACTCCTCATGCAGCTTATGTTCGACGATGGTCGCCAGAATCGTGCGCCGCAACAGCTTCGAGCGGCGCGGGTCGACCATCAGCGCTTCATAGTATTCGTCCACCTGCCGCTCGAGGTCCTGCAACGGCCCATAGGTTTCGGCGCGCGTGAGCGGCGGCATCAGGTGATCGATGATCACGGCCTGCGCGCGGCGTTTCGCCTGGCTACCCTCGCCCGGATCGTTGACGATGAACGGATACAGATGCGGCATCGGCCCGAGAATCAGATCAGGCCAGCAGGCAGCGCTCAACGCGACGCTCTTGCCAGGCAGCCATTCCAGATTGCCGTGCTTGCCGACATGCACGATCGCGTCGATGCCGAACTGGTGGCGCAGCCAGAAATAGAACGCCAGATAGGCATGCGGCGGCACGAGGTCGGCGTCGTGATAGCTGGCGTAATCGCCCTGTTCGCGCGAACGCGCGGGCTGAATGCCGACGAACACCTGCCCGCAACGCCAGCCCGCGATCATGAAACGGCCGCGCCGCAGCGTCGGATCCTGCTCCGGTGCGCCCCAACGCGCGTTCAACGCCTGCCGCGCCTCGAGGGGCAACGCATTGAAGTGCGCGAGGTAATCAGCGAGCGCGAGGCTTTGCAGTGCGGGACGCAGATCGCGCACCACCGGATCGTTGGTCACGCCCTCGGTGAGCTTCTTCAGCAGCGCGTCGCCGTCGGCGGGCAAGTCGGCGAGACGGTAGCCTTCGTCGCGCAGCATCGACAGAATGCGGACCACCGAGGCCGGCGTATCCAGTCCCACGCCGTTGCCGATGCGCCCTTCGCTCATCGGATAGTTGGCGAGAATCAGCGCGACTGTTTTGTCCGCGTTATCGAGTGAACGCAGACGGCACCAGCGTCGGGCCAGTTCCGCGAGAAACGCCACGCGCTCGGCGTCCGGCTGATACCGCACCACGTCGACCTGAGTGTGCGGACAACGGTAAGCCAGCCCCTTGAAGCTGATGGCGCGCGTAATGATGCGGCCGTCCACTTCCGGCAGCGCGATATGCATGGCGATATCGCGCGAATTGAGGCCGTGATTGTCCTTCTGCCAGTCTTCACGATTGCCGCCGCTCAGAATCACCTGGAACACCGGCGCGTCGCCGGCGAGCGCGAGCGGCTCCGGGTCGTCGATCGCGGAAGCGGCGAAGGCGGTCGTATTCAGCACCAGCGCGGCATTGTGCTCTGCGCACAGCGATTGCACGACTTCGCGGCTGAATGCGTCTTTGAGCGAGGTAATCGCGATCGGCAACGGATTCAGGCCTTGCGATTCGAGCGCGTCGATCAGCGCGTCGAACACAGCCGTATTGGCCGCCTGCAGATGCGCCTTGTAGAACAGGATCGCCGCGACCGGCGCGTCCGGTTGCCAGCGCGCCTGCCAGTCGGTGATAGTCGGCGTTTCACGCCCGGGATGATAGAGCGTCGCGGCAGGCAACACGCGCGGCGGCGCAGGCTCGCGTCCCCAGCCGAAGGTGCGGTGCGCGATACAGCGCAGGAACGCCTCGGCATTCTGCGCACCGCCCTCGCGCAGATAACGCCACAGTTGATGGCACAGCTCGGCGCTTGCAGTACTGCGCGCGAGCAGGTTCGGATCTTCCTGCAAATCGCCGGAGAACATCGCGAGCGTCTGCTGCTTGCGCTCGGCGAGCGCCACCACCTGCTCGATACCGTAAGGCCAATACGCTTCGCCGCCGAGGTGATCGACCACCACCACACGCGCGTGCTGCAAGACGTCTTCGACGTAGAAATCGACCGAGGCCGGTTGCCGCAAATACGTGACGTTCGCGAGCCGCACGCTCGGGAAACCTTCACCCAGGCGCGCAATCACGCTCGCGAGCAGCGACAGCGTTGTATCGGCGGAGCTGAGCACGACGATGTCGGCGGGCTGCTGATCGATACGGATCACGCCTTGTGTATCGTCGACGAAACCGCCCGGCGTGGTGCGCAGCAGATGCATGAGCGCTTACGCCTGTTCCGTTTCGACGCTCGACGGCACGCCGAGCGCCACGTCGAACGCACGCTGCAACGCGGCCTGATCGAGATCCTCGCCAATCAGCACGAAGCGGCTCGGGCCGCTTTCGCCAGCCTGCCAGCGTCGATCGAAATAGCTGTCGAAGCGGCGGCCCACGCCCTGAATCACGAGGCGCATCGCCGCGCCCGGCAGCGCCGCGAACCCTTTGACGCGGTAGATCGTATTCGTTTCGACGAGCCCTTGCAGCGCGGCGATCACTGCTTCGCGCGAGAGCGCATTCGCCTGCACGACCACCGAATCGAATTCGTCGTGATGGTGGTCGGCGTCTTCGGCGGAACCGTGGTGATCGTGGCGCAGGTGGATCGTCTCTTCCGAGGCGGCTTCGAGCCCCAGTAACGTATGCAGATCGAGCCGGCCCATCTGCGCGCGCACGATCTTCACTTGCGGCGGAATCTCTTCGCGAATCACCAGCTCGACCGCGTTTTGCTGCGCGTCGTCGAGCAAATCGGTCTTGTTCAGAATCACCAGATCGGCGGCGGACAACTGATCTTCGAACAGTTCGTGCAACGGCGATTCGTGGTCGAGATTCGGATCGGCCTTGCGCTGTGCATCCACGGCGACCGGGTTGTCGGCGAACTGACCGCTTGCCGCAGCCGGGCCGTCCACCACGGTGACCACGGCATCCACGGTAAAGCTGCTCTTGATCTGCGGCCAGTTGAAGGCCTGCACCAGCGGCTTGGGCAACGCGAGCCCCGACGTCTCGATCAGCACGTGATCGATCTGATCGCGGCGCTCGACGAGTTTTTCCATCACCGGAAAGAACTCTTCCTGCACGGTGCAGCACAGGCACCCGTTGGCGAGTTCATACAATTGGCCTTCGGTTTCGACGCCGTTTTCATCGCAACCGATTCCGCAACCCTTGAGAATTTCCCCGTCGATACCGAGTTCGCCGAACTCGTTGACGATCACCGCGATGCGCTTGCCGCCCGCATGCTGAAGAATGTGCCGCAGCAGCGTGGTCTTGCCGCTGCCGAGAAAGCCCGTGACGATGGTGACGGGGATCTTGCGCATTTGAGTTTGCATCGTGAGGTCCATCCGTAGGAGTTGCACGTGCACGCCGGCGTGTTTTTGTGTGTCTGTCTGCGCGTCTGCGTGCATCGGCCGGGTAGCCAGGTAAGCGGCGCGTAAGCCCAGCGAGCCAGGACGACAACACAACACGGGGACGAACGACGGGTTGCCGCGACAACAGAAAAACAGGAAGCGGGAATGAGATCATGAACGCACCGCCGCATCCCCGCGGCGTTCGCCCTTCGTATTCTGGCCGGTATCCGGGCTGGCGAAAGCGCCGCTTCCCCTTCCCGGGCGAGTGATTTCTCGCCCAGTGGTGATATGCCGACGCGGCCTTGCGCGTGGACATCGAAGCCGGCTCCGTGGCGCTAAAGAACTTACCGCAGCACCACATTTCGCTTACCGTTGCGGGGGCAGCACAGGTTGACCCGATCCATGGCAGGCGGGCACCCTGTTTCCCGTTTAACTGCATGCGCACGAGCGCGCACACGAGCACCAAAGTGCGTGCGAGTGTAGGCCCGCGGCCCGGTGCCGTCAAGGAAACGCAAGCCGCAAGCGCTTATCGGGCGGGACGCCATGTGCTATCGTATGCGCGCGTTTGGTGCCCGCACATGCATTCGCGTGTGCAGTTAAACGGGAAACAGGCCGCGCTTTACGCGCTCAACCTGTGCTGTCCCCGCAACGGTAAGCGACCTGCGGCGCGGTGTCTTTCAGCTCGCGCCGCGCATGCGTTTTTTCGATGCCACTGTCCATGACATTCCAACGAATGCGGACGGGAAGGCAAAGCGCATGAGGCCGCCAGCCCGGATACCGGCCAGACGCGGAGGCGGCGAACCTCAGGGCAACATCACGCCGCCGGCCGCCGGAATCCGCGAGGGACGGATGTGAAGGCGCTGAAGCACGACGTGGCGCATCCGTTCGTCGATCCGTTCCCAAAGGGACCGTGGCGAGCCGCGCGTTTCGCCGTGCCTGAATCCGTAGCACTGCATGCCCCCAAAGTCCGTCATCCGGCGCGCCTGCGCGCTTCGCCCCTTTCCGCCCGTCACGACGTGGCGCTCGCCATGCACGTCGCGATGACCCGCGCCTGGCTGATCGGCGCCGGCCCCGGCGACGTCGAACTCATGACCCTCAAGGCGACCCGCGCATTGGCCCAAGCCGATGTGGTGCTGGTCGACGACCTGGTGAATCCCGACGTGCTGCAGTTCGCGCGCGCCGACGCGCAGGTCGTCTACGTCGGCAAACGCGGCGGCCATCCGTCCACGCCGCAGGCCGGCATCGTCGCGCAGTTGCTCGAACACGTGCGGGCCGGGCGCAGCGTCGCGCGCCTGAAAGGCGGCGATCCGTTCGTGTTCGGCCGGGGCGGCGAAGAACAGCAGGCGCTGCATGCGGCGGGCGTCGAGGTGGAGGTCATCAACGGCATTACGGCGGGCATCGCCGCGCCCGCGGCCATCGGCATTCCCGTCACGCACCGCGATCACGCTCAAGGCGTGGTATTCGTCACCGGGCACGGCGCGGGTAGCGGCGAACCCGACTGGGCCGCGCTCGTCGCTACGCGCATGACCCTCGTGATCTATATGGGCATGCGCCGGCTGCACGATATCGTCGACGCGTTGCTCGCGGCCGGCATGAGCGCCGACACGCCATGCGCGGCGATCGAATCGGCCACCCGTCCGGAGCAGCGCCATGCGCTCGCGCGGCTCGGCGAGTTCGCCGACACCGTCGCGCGTGCCGGACTCGGCTCGCCGGCGATCGTGGTGATCGGCGGTGTGGCGTCGCTCGCGCTGGCGCGCGCAGCGGCGCGGGCCGATGACGAAGCGCCTTGCGCAGACGGCGCGGCTACACAATGAAGACGCTGAGCGTGGGCATTGGTTGCCGTGCGCACAGCTCGGCCGAACAGATCGACGCGGCGGTGCGCGCCGCGCTCGGCGCGCATGCGTTCGATGAAATCGGCACCGTAGCGTCCATCGATACCAAAGCCCACGAAGCCGGCCTGCTCGAATTTTGCGCGCGTCATGCGCTGCGGCTGACATTCTTCAGCCGTGAACGGATCGCTGCGATGCCCGTGGCGGAGCCTTCGGCGGCAGCGCGTGAGCACCTCGGCGTGGATGGCGTGTGCGAGCCGTGCGCGCTGCTTGCAGCGACGGACGGACTCGGTGAATCCACCACGTCCGGAGCGCCTCGAGCACGGCTCCTCGTGCGCAAGACCGTCCATGCCGGCGTCACCGTGGCGATCGCCTCGACCACGGCCTAAGCCCAACGCGAACACCCAAACAACGACACTCAGGAACAGAACCTGCCATGAAGACCGATCCCGAATCGCATCAACGCATGACCGAGCGCCGACGCGAAGGCCACGAGAAGAAACAGGCCAACGCCACCGTCGAAAAAGGCCTGCTGATCGTCAACACCGGCACCGGCAAGGGCAAAACCACCGCCGCATTCGGCATGGCCGTACGGGTGTTGGGCCACGGCATGCGCCTTGGCGTCGTGCAGTTCATCAAGGGCGCGCTGCACACGTCGGAGCGCGACTTTCTCGGCGCGATCGCCAACTGCGATTTCGTCACGATGGGCGACGGCTACACCTGGAACACGCAGAACCGCGACGCCGATATCGCGACCGCGCGCAAAGGCTGGGACGAAGCGCGCCGCATGATCGAAAGCGGCGAGTATCAGATGGTGATCCTCGACGAGCTGAACACGGTGCTCAAGTACGAATACCTGCCGCTCGACGAAGTGCTCGCGGTGCTGAACGCGCGCGCGCCGATGCTGCACGTGGTGGTGACCGGCCGCCACGCGCCGGACGCGTTGATCGAAGCCGCCGACCTCGTCACCGAAATGCGCATCGTCAAGCATCCGTATCGCGAGCAGGGTGTGAAAGCGCAGCGCGGCGTGGAGTTCTGAGCGATGTCCGCGTCCCCCGAGGGCACCTCGGCCGGCGAGTCTTCAAAAGAGACGTCCTCCGGTGCATGCCCCGCCCTCTTCATCAGCGCGCCCGCGTCGGGTCAAGGCAAGACCACGATCACCGCGGGTCTGGCGCGCTACCATCGGCGGCTGGGGCGACGCGTGCGCGTCTTCAAGACCGGACCGGATTTTCTCGATCCGATGATTCTGGCGCGCGCAAGCGGCGCGCCCGTCCTCTCGCTCGATCTGTGGATGGTGGGCGAAGCCGCCTGCCGCAGCCTGCTCGCGCAAGCGGCCGCCGAAGCCGACCTGATCCTGATAGAAGGCGTGATGGGTTTGTTCGACGGCACGCCGAGCAGCGCCGATCTCGCCACCACGTTCCGCGTGCCCGTGCTCGCGGTGATTTCGGCGAAGGCAATGGCGCAGACCTTCGGCGCGGTGGCCTTCGGCCTCGCGCAATTCCGGCCGCAAGTGCCGTTTTACGGCGTGCTCGCCAATCGCGTCGGCTCCGCGCGACACGCGCAGATGCTCGAAGAAGCGTTGCCGCCAGGTCTGCGCTGGTGCGGGCACATTGCCGCCAGCGATGAAATCGCCTTACCCGACCGTCATCTCGGCTTGCACCAGGCGGACGAAATCGACGATCTCAATGCGCGCCTGGATCACGCCGCCGATACGCTCGGCCGCACCGCGCTGTGCGAACTGCCGCCGCCGGTCGAGTTCGGCGCGCCCGTGCCGGACGTGCTGCCGCGTCTGCTGGAGGGCAAGACGATCGCCATCGCGCGCGACGCCGCATTCTCGTTCATCTATCCGGCCAACGTCGCGCTGCTGGAAGCGCTCGGCGCGCGGATCGATTACTTCTCGCCGCTCGCCGACCAGCCACTGCCCGAACACGCGGACGCGCTGTACCTGCCCGGCGGCTACCCGGAGCTGCACGCGGCAACGCTGGCGGCCAGCACGCGCAGCGCCGCGAGCATTCGCGCGCACGCGGCCGCGGGCAAGCCGCTCGTTGCCGAATGCGGCGGCATGCTCTATCTGCTCGACCGCCTCACCGACACGCAAGGCGTCAGCACGCCGATGCTCGGCCTGCTGCGAGGCCACGCGACGATGCAAACGCGCTTCACCGCGCTCGGCATGCAACGGATCGACAGCCTGCACGGGCCGATGACCGGCCACACGTTTCACTACTCGAAGCTCGACACCTCGCTCACGCCTCTGCGTTCGGCGATCCGGCCGCAAGGCGACGCGCCCGGTGAGGCCGTCTACCGCGCAGGTTCGATCGTGGCGAGCTACATGCACGCTTATTGGCCCTCCAACCCGGCCTTCGCGGCCGCCCTGTTCCATGGCGAAGCCTTTTGACGATTTCGAGCGCGACGCTGTCTACCGCGCCATTTACGAACGCCGCGACATGCGCCATTTCGTGCGCGATCCGGTCGACGCCGCCGTGCTGCAGCGCCTGCTCGACGCGGCGCATCACGCGCCGAGCGTCGGCTTCATGCAGCCGTGGCGGATCGCGCGAATCACCGATCCGGCGCTGCGCACGGCCTTGCATGACACGGTGGAAACCGAACGCCTCGCCACCGCCGACGCGCTCGGCCAACGCCGCGAAGCGTTCATGAAGCTGAAAGTGGAAGGCATGCTGGACTGCGGCGAACTATTGGTGATGGCGCTGATGGACGGGCGCGAGCGCCATATCTTCGGCCGCCGCACCTTGCCGGAAATGGACCTCGCGTCGGTGGCGTGTGCGATCCAGAACATGTGGCTCGCGGCCCGCGCGGAAGGTCTGGGAATGGGCTGGGTGTCGCTGTTCGATGTCGACGCGGTTCGCCAGCTACTGCACATGCCGGAGGGCGCGCGGCCCGTGGCGATTCTGTGCCTGGGTCACGTCGACCAGTTCTACGACGAGCCGATGCTGGAAACCGAACGCTGGGCGAGCCGCCTGCCGCTCGCCGACTGTGTCTTCGAAAACCGTTGGCCGCAAGACCGCGACGCGCCGGAGTGATCGTGGCGCACTACGGTTGCAGCGGCTTCACCGACATCACCGTCGGCACGCCGCTCGTCTCGTCAGCACGCAGTTTCACGCGCCAGTCGTGCGGCGCGTCGAAGGGAAACCTGGCCAGCGCGCTTTTGACGAGCGCCGGCATGGCATGCAGCGGATCCGCGTCGCGATCGCTGCTCGACGCGCTGACTTTATAGACCTCCCGCCCGCTCGCGCGCTCGAAAAACCGCAGCGTCAGCGCGTGCCGATAGACAGGGCCGCCGAACAGCGAGAACGGTGCATCGGGCGCTCGTTCGCAGGCGCCCGGCGCGCAGCCTTTTTCACTGACGCCGATCGTCGCCGGCCGCGTGTCGTAAGCAATCGAGAGCAGATAACGCGCGGACCGATCCGCCGTTTCAACGAAGCCCTGCTTTGCCAGTTCATCCGCCAGCAAGCTTTCGAAGCGCGGATGATCCGCGCCGGCCTCTTGCGACGGCATGCGCGTGATCGCATAGGTCCGCTCACCTTGCAGCGCGGCGGCGGCGTTCGAGGTGTCGGAGCTATGCACGTCGGCGCTCAGGCCGGTGCAACCGGTCAGACTCGCCGCGGCCAGCGCGGCACAGAACAGGATGGCTTTCACGATCTTCTCGCTTCGATAAGGTGCATAGTCATACGTCACGTGCGCGGCGTGAGGAAAGCGCCGGATTGCGCGTCTTCGAGCACCGGCAGACGGATCGTGAACGCCGTGCCCTGACCGGGTTCGCTCGCCACCTCGACATCGCCGCCGTGGCGCGTGACGACCGTCTTGACGAAGGCCATGCCGAGCCCCGCGCCGCCCACTTCCGGCCGCTCGGCTTCGTGAAAGCGCCGGAAGCGCTCGAACAGGCCCGCCTGCTGTTCCTTCGGAATGCCGTAGCCCTGGTCACGAACCGTGCACGACACGCGCCTCGCCACACCCGGCATCGCCTTCGGTGTCGGGCTCGCCACGCTGCATACGATCCGCGTATCCGGCGGACTGTATTTGACCGCGTTGTTCAGAATGTTGACGAGCGCGCGCGTCATCAACGAACGGTCGGCGCAGATCCAGTGGTCGTCGTCATCGGCGCCGGTCCCGTCGGCCGCGGCGGTTTCGGTGAGCAAAGTAATGCGCTTGGCGTGCGCCTGCGGCCAGACTTCGTCGCTGGCGTCGATCAGCAACTCGTTTAGATTCACCGGTTCCAGCACATAGGTTTGCGATTCGGCGCGCGCCAGTTGCACGAAGTCGTCGGCCAGCGTGAGCGCGCGCTGCGCGTAGCGCTCGATGCGTTCCAGCAAACCGCGCGCGAGCACCGGCTCGCTACGGGCGCGTTCGATCTCCACCAGCGCGAGAATCGACGCCTGCGGCGAGCGCATGTCGTGCGACAGGAGCCGCAGCGCGTCTTCCCGTTGACGCTCGGCCGCATGCAGGGCCGACACGTCGACGAGGCCCGCAATCCAGCCGGTGGTCTCGCCCTGCTCGTTGGTGCAGTTCGCGTAACGCAGCAAATGGTCGCGCTCGCGCGCGTCGCGCACTTCCACGCCGTGCGCCATCAGCGCGGCGAATTCATGGCGCGCCGGATCGAGCGGCGCCGGCCAGTGCGCGCGGGCGAACAGGTTGTTTTCGGCATCCGACGCCGCGTCGCTGTCGATCGTCTTCATGAGCGTCAGGCCGCCCAGCACGGCCTGCATCGGGCGGCCTTCGGGCAGTGGCGCGGCGAGACGCGCGAAATGCGCCTTGGCGGCATGGTTCGCGATCAGCACGACGCCGCGCACGTCGCTGACGAGGATCGGCTCCGGCATGCTGTCGAGGCTGTCCCACACGAAGCGCTTCATGTCCTGCACACGCTGCGCGGCCTGCGCCATCAGCGCCATGTGCTGCTCCAGCACGTCGCCGCCGAACTCGCGGCGGCGCTGCGGCGTTTCCGGCAGCAGATGGGGTTCGTCGGCGAGACGTTGCAGTTCTTCGCGCAGATAGGCCATGGTCATTTCAAGGCGCCGCCAGTTCCAGATCGGATAGACGGCCACCACGCCGACGATCGCCGGCACCGGCGACATCCAGAGCCGCGCGCCGTAGAGCAAGGCGGCGCTGCCGGACGCCGCGAGCAGGCACAGCGCGCCGGTCAGCAGCAGCGAACGGCGCGGCGACAACACCAGAAAACCGGCCAGCAGCGCGGCGAGCGGCACGAGCGACACCGCGAATAGCGCCCAACGCGCGGCCGGCTCGATCTCGCGGCCGGTCAGCAGCGTGTCGAGCACGTTGGCATGGATATACACGCCGGGCAACGGCCCGAGTTCGCCCGACACCGGCGTCGCAAAGCGGTCGTACAAACCGGACGCGGTCACGCCGATCAGCACGATGCGGCCGCGCAACTGCTCCGGCGACACGTCGCCGGCGAGCACGCGGGCAAAACTCAGCTTCGGATAGTTCTGGGCGTTCGGACCGAACGGGATGAGGAAACGGCCGTCGTCGCCGTTGTCGGGTGAGGCCGCGGCCGAAACACGGGTGGGCTGTCCGCCGTTCAGGTGCAGCACGCCATGCTCGACGGCCTGGGCGACCGGCAGCATCAATTGCGGCCAGCGCGAATCGGCGTCGCCCTCATATTGCGCGACGCTGCGCACGATTCCGTCGCTGTCGACTTCGAGATTGATATGACCGAGCCCCGCCGCCGCATGCGCGAGCGGCGCCACCGGCTCGACCACGGTGCGGCGCCCGGCGCTGTCGGGCGCGCCGAGCAGTATCGGCAGATAGGTCGGACTCAGCGCGATAGCGGGGGCCAGTTCGGCGTCTTGCGCATTGGGCTCGGTGAACAGCACGTCGTAGATCACCGCGGCGGGATTCGCTTTCGCGATCTGTTCGAGCAGCTTCGCATGGACACTGCGCGGCCACGGCCAGCGGCCCAGTTGCGCGATGCTCGCGTTGTCGATTTCGAGCACCACGATATCGTGCAGCACAGGCTGTGCGCGCAGGCTCAGAAAGCGGTCATAGACCAGATGATCGACGCTCGCGCTCAGACGGCCGAGCGAACTGAGCAGAATCACCACGACGCCGAGGCAGCCGATGCCCGCCCATTCGATCAGGAAGCGGCGGCCGGCGCGCCGTCCGAGACGGGCGCGCGGATCGAGGCTCAGGCGCGTAGGAGTGGTCGGCAAAGCGTTGTTCGGTTCGAAGCCAGGAAGCGGGCTGATGAATTGCTCAGCCCCGTGAATCTATCAGCGTCAGCGCGCAAGCGTAAACGAGCGCACGGCGCTGCTCTTTTCGTAGAGGCGGCCGTTCTCGAACTGCTCGGCGACGATCGTCCAATAGTAATCGCCAGCCGGCAGATCGCTCACGACCAGTTGGCCGCCGGACAAATCGGTGCGGTCCACGAGCGGATGCCGCAGATCGGCCGTCTTCGCCAGCACGAAACGGAAGCGCGTCTCGACCGTGGCGCGGCTCACGAACCAGCGGAACTCATAGTCGCGGCTGCCGGCGCGCTGGCCGGCCGAGGCGGCCAGCCCGAGCTGACGGCGCTCGAACGCATACACCTGCGGCAGTCCTTCGAGTCCGTTGCCGTCGATCGCGGCGATGCGCACGAAATAGGTGCCGTCGGGCAGGTCGCCGAAATCCGCGTGCGGCCCGCTCGCGCGCAGATCGCGGATCAGGTCGAGCTGGTCGGCGTCGCGTGCGATCTGCACGCGATACGCCACGGCGTGCTCGGCCGGAACGAGGTCGAACGCGACCGTCTTGCCGTCCTGCACCTTGCCCGGCTGCGCGAGCGCGGGCGCGGGCAGCAGTTCGACCGGCCCGCCGATCGTTTCGCCTGCCCGCGTCACGCTGCCGAAGCGCGCCTTCACGAGCTGCGCGGAAGCCTGCAGCGGCACGCCCGGCGGCGGCGGAACGCGCCCGCCGAACGCGGCAGGGTCGACGCCGACCGCTCCGTCCAGCACTTCCACTGCGGTGATTCGCGCGTCGCCGTCGTAGGCGACCTTGAAGCGCGTTCCGCGCACGCCGGCCACGACGGACGGCGAGCGGATCTGGAAGCGGTCGTCTTTTTTCGTCGCATGCGTGACCTGGCTCTCGACTTCGCCGCTGCGCAATTCGAGCACGCGATCGCTGGCGCCGGTCAGCGTGGTGCGCCGCAGCGTGTTGACATCCAGCAGGCCATTCTGCGCAACCGTGACATGCGACCCGTCGGGCAATTCCAGCGACACAAAACCGTTTTCGCCGGTGCGGATGCGATCGCCCTCGCCCAGCGTCGCGCCTTGTGCGAGCGGCACGTAGGGATTCTTGCCGAACGCATGCTCGACCGGGCCGCTCGTCGCGATCACGCGGGCCGATTCCTGTTCCTGTTTGAGCTTGTCGGCGGGCAGGCGCAACACGACTCCGGCCGGCATGCGGCGCGGCGCGGGCACATGATTCACGCGGCTCAACACAGCCCAATCGTTCGGATCGCGCAGATAGTGGCCCGCGATGTCGTACAGCGTGTCGCCCTCGTGCGTCACATACGACAGGTACACGGGCGCACGCATCGACTGCGCAACCGATGATGCCGGCGCGAAGCAGGCCATCGCGAGCACGCCGGCGGCTGCGAGCAACGCGCCACCGCGGCGGCCCGGCGAAACCGCGCTGCCGCGCGGCGCCACACCGGCGGACAACGTCACGCGTCCCCCGCTTCAGGGCGTTGGCCGAGCGCCGCCGACGGCGCGGCGGATTCGATCCGCTCCAGCCGGTAGCCATAGCCGTAAATCGGCGTCAGACGGTAACCGTGCTCCGGGCGCAAACCGAGCTTGCTGCGCAGCATCGATACGTGCGTGTCCATGGTGCGCGACGGAATGTCGGTCGCCTGCTTCCAGATCACGTCGAGAATGTGCGCGCGCGAGAGTGGCCGGCTCAGATGCTGGAACAGCAACAGCGCGAGGTCGAATTCCTTCTGCGTGACGGCAACCGCCGTGCCGCGCACCACCACGTGCTTCGCGCCCAGATCGAATTCGAATTCGCCGAAAACTTCCTTCACCGCGGCCGGCTTGAGGTGATAAGCGCGGCGCAGCAAGGAGCCGACTCGCGCCAGCAAGACTGCGGCGGAAACCGGTTTGACGACGTAGTCGTCCGCACCCGTGTTGAGAATCGACGTGATGTCGGTTTCACGGCCGCGGCTCGTCATGAACAGCACCGGCAAGCGCTCGGAAAGACTTTCCCGCACCCAGCGCAGCACCTCTTCACCCGACATGTCGGGCACGTTCCAGTCGAGCACCAGCAGATCGAACGTCTGGCGCCGCAGCTGCCGCACCAGTTCGCGACCCGCACCGTATGCGTGACAGATATGACCCGCCGCCGACAGCGTTTGGCAAACAAGGTCGGCCTGAGCCGAATCGTCATCCAGGACAGCAATTCTCATAAAACCCCGCAACGCGACATCGTCGTTCGTAACTGGTGGCCGGCTGACCGGCAGATGACCGGGATGACGGCACAAGCACCGACGATCCGGCTTCCAATTTCATCTTCGGCGGCACATTTTTCGACTTGTGGTCCTTTGCCTTGCGCCCTGTTCGATCCCGCCTCCGTCTCAAAATTAGCGCGCAGTGTTCGCTTTATCGCGCCGCGTATCGAGGGGCAGGTCATCATAATCGAAAAAACGGCTGTTCTTTCCCGGATAAGATCACGCGAATCTCCGGTCAGGCGATGCGGTTGTTCAACCATCCCAGCATTTTTCAGCGGCACAGTCGCCCGCTGCGCCGTGTGTGTGCATCGATCGCAAGGGCCGTCGTTTTCAGCGGCTGGTCTCGCCCGCACGGTAGTTGGCCCCGTTCGCCGTTGTCTTTTTCAGGCTGCGTCCCCCACTTGGGAAACCGCGATTTGACAATTTGCGAGTCAGTATAGAAACAGTCTCAAAATAAATCGTTTAAAGATTGTTAAGCCGTGGTGTGATCTGGGAAAAAATGCGGCGTCCCTTCTTTCCAAGGCCGACGCCGCTCAAAACACTACACGCTCGCGGGGGTCTAACCGCACGAGTGACCCAAAAATAGCCGCGCCGAAATTGCAGCTCAAGATGAAAAAACTGCCTTTGTAACGTGGCTTCAGGTAGCTATTACGCAAACGATAATGGGTCACGCATAGAAGCGTTGTGTCGTCTCACTCTGAAAATGATATGAATTGAAGCGGCGGCAACAGCGCATTTACAGATGCAGACGATTTGTTACAGAAGTTGTCGATTGCCGGAACGCCGCGGCAACGCAGTACGTCGTACGGCAAGCGAGTGTCAGGCGACAGCGTTGACGGCATCGCCGCGAGCGCAGCGCGTTATCTGCCGCCTTCGATTTCCGGCATCGGCGCGAACAGCGCGTCGAGGTCGTCGTCCGAGAACTTGGCGGCGCCGGCGGCGTCTTCGGAAAGAATGCTGTCGGCCAGTCCCGCCTTCTGCTCCTGCAACTCCACGATCTTTTCTTCGATGCTGCCCGCCGCAATCAGCTTGTACACGAACACGGGCTTGTCCTGCCCCAACCGATGCGCGCGGTCCGTTGCCTGATTCTCGGCAGCCGGGTTCCACCACGGATCGTAGTGGATCACCGTGTCGGCGGCGGTCAGGTTCAGGCCCACGCCGCCGGCCTTCAGGCTGATCAGGAACAACGGCACCTCGCCTTGCTGGAAACGCTCGACAGGCGTCACGCGATCCGCCGTGTCGCCGGTGAGCACGACGTACGGAATGGCGGCTTCTTCGAGCGCTTCGGCGATCAGCGACAACATGCCGGTGAACTGCGAGAACAACAGCACGCGGCGCCCTTCCTCGATCAGTTCCGGCAGCATCGACAGGAGCAGGTCGAGCTTGGCGGAACGCATGGCGCGCGCGCCCTTCTCGACCTTATCCACTCTGTCGCGCGAGTCCTGCCCCTCGCCCGCCTCGCCGGTGGTCTTGAGCATGCGAACAAGGCGCGGATCGCAGCACACCTGGCGCAGCTTCAGCAACGCATCGAGCACGATGATGTGGCTGCGCGCGAGACCCTGCGCGCTGACCGCCGCGCGCACTTTCTCCTGCATTGCCGTGCGCACGGTTTCGTAGAGGTCGCGCTGCGCGCCTTCCAGGTCCACGGAGCACACAATCGTGGTCTTGGCCGGCAACTCTTTGGCGACTTCGTCCTTGCGACGGCGCAGCATGAACGGCCGGATGCGCCGCGCGAGCAACGCGCGGCGCACGCCGTCGCCGTTCTTCTCGATCGGATTGCGCCAGCGTTTGGTGAAGTCTTTCTGGCTGCCGAGAAACCCCGGCAACAGAAAATCGAACTGCGACCACAGCTCGCCGAGATGATTCTCGAGCGGCGTGCCCGTCAAACACAGCCGATGCCGCGCGCGCAAACCGCGAATGGCCTGCGCGGCTTTGGTGGTGGCGTTCTTCACGTACTGCGCTTCGTCGAGGATCAGCAGGTGATACTCATGCTCGGCGAGCACCTTCTGATCGCGCCACAGCAGCGCGTAGGTGGTCAGAATCAGTTCGTGTTCGCCGATCTGCTCGAAACGCTCCTTGCGCTGCGGGCCGTTCAACACCAGCACCTTCAGTTCGGGCGCGAAGCGTCGCGCTTCCTCGCGCCAGTTGTGCACGAGCGTGGTCGGCACGACGATCAGCACGGGCCGGTTCAGTCGCCCCGCTTCTTTCTCCGCGAGGATATGGGCAAGCGTCTGCACCGTCTTGCCCAGACCCATGTCGTCGGCGAGTACGCCGGCAAGATCGTGTTCGCGCAGAAACTGCATCCAGTTCAAGCCCTGTTGCTGATAGACGCGCAGTTCGGCCTTCAGGCCGCGCGGCACCGGCACCTCGCGCAGCCCCGGACCGGCTTGCAGACGCTGCGCCAGTTGCCGGATCGAATCTTCGCCGCGAAATTGCCAGCGGCCGGTGCCGTTCAAGGCTTCCAGCCGGCCCGCGTCGACGGACGCCACACGCAGCGGCGCACCCTCGGCGAGCGAGCCGCCGAGCGCGTCGAACAGATCGACGAGCACGCGCACCACCGGCTTCAGACGGTCGGCGCGCAAGCGCAAACGCTTGTTCTCCTCGGTCTTCAGCTCGATCGGCTCGTCGTCGGCAATGGCTTCGAGCGCCCCGCTCAGCCAGCGCCGGTCGCGCCGGAACAAATCGGCAAGCAGCGGTTCGAGCCGCACGTTGCGCTCGCCGATGCGGATACCCATTTCCAGATCGAACCAGCCGTCGCCGGCCTGATGCGCGGTGCCTTCGATCGCATCGATTTCGATGACGTTGTAGCGGAACTCGGGCGCCATCGTCACGCGCCAGCCCTTGCTCACGAGCTCCGGCACGGCGTCGTTGACGAACGCGGTCCACGCCTCGGCATCGGGCAGGCCGAGCATGGTGTCGGGCAGCAGGCGCGACGCGTAGACGCGGCTGGTCGGCACCTTCTGCAAGCCGGTCTTGCGCAGTTCGAGCAGACGCTTTTTCTCGGCCTCGTAGCGGCGGCGGATATGAATCACGTCGCCGCCCGGCATTGGCACGAGCGTCACGCTGCTGTCGACATTGATGCTCACGCCGTCGTAATCGAAACTGACGCCCGCCAGTTCGACCGCAGCGGATTGACGCAAACCCGCCTTGCTCGTCGCCGACGGCAGCGCGTGGCTGTTGAGCGTGAGCACCGGCACGGGATCGACGTCGATCACGCGAATCGCGGACGCGTCGTGCGTGGGCGGCAGCGGCAACTCGGGCGCGATCTCGCGCAGCACCGAGGCGACCAGCGGCGCTTCGGCGAGCGAGATAGGCGGCATGGCGAGGTAATCCGGCAACTGCTGGAACGGCAACGACGATTGAACGATGCCAGCTTCATTCGCGACGCCGTCCACATACCAGACCGGTTCGGTGGGCAGCACCATGCTCGCGCGCGGCTCGGTGCACAGCACGGGCCGCAGGCGCTCGTCAGCGAGCGGCTCCCATTCGATCCGGCCGGGCCGGTCGGCGCCGCGCGTGAGCGGCGCGGGTCCGTCGTGACCGGAGCCGGGCGTGAAATCGAAGAACAGCCGGCCGGTTGCGATCAGCTTCTGCAGCATCTCCGCACCGCTCGTGCCGCGCAGGATGAACTGTCCGAAGTCCTCGCGTGAGCGGCCGAGCCACAGGCCGCGCAGGATCGACAGGTCTTCGTCGGAGACGAACTTCGGCTGTTTGAGGAGCGCCGCTTCCACATTGCCCCAAGGTTCGTCGACCGCGATGATCGCGCCGTGCGCATCGCAGCGCGCGCGGTACAGCACGACCTCGTGGCGCATGTGGAAGCTGGACCAGTTAAGCCGGTAAGCCAGGGTCTGCGAACGCGGAGCACTCGCCTTCTGAGCGTCCGCATCCGCAGCCTCAGCGCGGGCACGAAAACGTTCGAGCCAACTGACCAGTTCCGGCCGCACGCCTGACGGCGGCCCGACGTTAGCCATCGGTTCGCGCGGCAGGTCGCGCGCGGTGTCGCCCTCGTCCGGCTCGACGTGGGTGATATGGTCCATCTCGTCGTGATAGTTCAACTCGGCGAGCAGCAACGCGGCAACGTGCTTGCAGTTGCGGCCGACCGGACAACTGCAATCGCCCTGTGCCCAGGGTGAACCGCCATCGGTACGAAAGCGCACGCGCGTTTGATAGGGAAGCCGCTGCGTGCCCTGCACGTCGCCGCTCAGCGTGGCGCCGTGCCATTTCACGTGGGTGACGGGGCCGACCGAGCGCGCCTTGGCGACGGTGTGGTCCCCGAGCCATTCCGCAATGCGTTCCCGATCAAAGAAAACTGACGACATCGGCGTCCATTCCTATTCAAGCCGGCAAAGGCAAGCGCGCGCGGACAGGATCACCCGGGCGGAGCGTGAGCGGCGCCGGCCGGCGAATTTTCGTGCGGCATCGATTGCCTGTGGTAACCGGCCATTTTACGCGTTGGACGCACCTGGCTGTGGGGCCACCTCCACATCCAGCCCGGCCGCGGCGAACACCTGAGCCAGCGCGGGTACCGGCGCTTCATCCGTTACCAGCAGGTCGACGGCATCCGCGCCGAAAGCGTGCACCAGCGCGCTGTGGCCGAACTTCGCGTGGTCCGCGGCGACCACCCGCCGCTCGGCCTGAGCGAAGGCCGCCAGCGAAAAGGCCACGTCGGCGGGCAGCGCGTCCATGAAACGCCCCTGCATGTCGATTGCCGTGACCGAGGCGATCGCGTAGCGCACGTGGAACTGGCGCAGAAAGGCCAGCATGCTGTCTCCGAACGCGGCGCAGTCGTCCGGGCGCAACTCGCCGCCCGCGATGAATACACGGTTGCCATTGCGCGGCGCGAGCACGCGCGCGACTTCAATGGAATTGGTCACGACCGTGAGCCGCGATCGGACCACCAACGCCTGCGCGATATGCAGACACGTCGTGCCGCCCTCGAGGATCAGCGAATCGCCGTCCCGCACCAGTTCGCCGATGCGCGCGCCGATCGCCCGCTTGCCCTCGAGGCTCGCCGCCATGCGCCGCTGGAACGGCGGTTCATCCAGGCGTTCGGGCAGCATGATGCCGCCGTGAACCTTGATCAGCAGGCCGTCGGCGATCAACGGCTTGATATTGCGGCGGATGGTTTCGTCGGACACGTCGAAGCGGCCGGCCAGATCGGTGATCGTGCAGGTGCGCTGCTCTCGGACGAGTCGCAGGATTTCGGCTTGGCGCTGGTTGGAGAACATGGAAATTGAGCGGTGACTGTCAGGTGGAGTCTAGCAAAAGTCACGCGTCTTCGGGGTTGATAGCCACGCGTTTCCATGCAAACCCACACTGTGGCGCCTTCGGGCAGCGGGTGCGCGCCGAGCCGCGGCGCAGGTACGCCTGACCTCGATAAACGACGAGACGCACGGCTGATCAGCGTGACGGTCGTATGACACGAGCGGATTTCCAACAATGACAGAGGTCGTTGCATTTCGTGTCTTTTTGGGGCAATCTACGCCAACTCAATCCACGCACTCCCACACATGTCCACATCCATTCCCAAGCACGCTCGCGTCGTTATCGTCGGCGGCGGGATCATCGGCTGTTCGGTCGCCTACCATCTGACCAAACTGGGTTGGTCCGATGTGGTGCTGCTCGAACAGGGCCAACTGTCGTGCGGCACGACGTGGCATGCGGCCGGCCTCGTCGGTCAGTTGCGCGCCCAGGAGAGCATGACGAAGCTGATCCGCTATTCGACCGCGCTCTACGCCGAACTCGAAGCCGATACCGGACTCGCCACCGGCTGGAAGCAATGCGGCTCGCTCTCGGTAGCCCGCACCGCCGAGCGGATGTCGCAACTCAAACGCACCGCGGCCGTCGCGCGGGCCTACGGCGTGGCCTGCGATGTCATCGGCCCGCAGGAAGCCGGCGACCTGTGGCCGGTCATGCGCACCGACGACCTGCTCGGCGCGGTCTGGCTGCCCGGCGACGGCAAGGCGAATCCCACCGACCTGACCTAGGCCCTCGCCCGCGGCGCCCGCATGCGCGGCGCGCGCATCGTCGAAAACACTCGTGTCACGGCGATCCACACGCGCAGCGCGCAAGACGGCAAGGCAAGCGGCGCGCGCGAGGTCAGCGGACTCGCGTGGCGCAACAAGGACGGCGAAGAAGGCACGATCAGCGCGGACATCGTCGTGAATTGCGCGGGTCAGTGGGCCAAGGCGGTTGGCCGCCTGTGCGGCGTGACCGTGCCGCTGCATTCGGCGGAGCACTACTACATCGTCACGGAACGCATTGCCGGCGTGCATCCGGATCTGCCGGTCATGCGCGATCCGGACGGCTTTATCTACTTCAAGGAAGAAGTCGGCGGCCTCGTCATGGGCGGCTTCGAACCGGATGCGAAACCGTGGGGCATGAACGGCATTCCCGAGAATTTCGAGTTCCAGTTGCTGCCGGACGATTGGGATCAGTTCGAAATCCTGATGAAAAATGCGTTGCAGCGCGTGCCCGCGCTCGAAACGGCCCAGGTGCGGCAGTTCTATAACGGCCCCGAATCCTTCACGCCGGACAACAACTTCATGCTGGGCGAAGCACCTGAGTTGCGGCGCTTTTTCGTCGGCGCGGGTTTCAATTCCATGGGAATCGCCTCGGCGGGCGGCGCCGGCATGGCGCTCGCGGAATGGATCGTGGCGGGCGAGCCAACCATGGATCTATGGCCGGTGGATATTCGCCGCTTCGCGCGCTTCAACGGCAACGATACGTGGCTGCACGATCGCGTGAAGGAAACGCTCGGCCTGCATTACGCGATGCCGTGGCCGAATCGCGAACTCGACAGCGCGCGGCCGTTTCGCCGCTCACCGCTGTATTCGCTGTTGCGTGACGAGGGCGCCTGCTTCGGCAGCAAGATGGGCTGGGAGCGCGCCAACTTTTTCGCGCCCTCGCCTGAAGAAGCAAAAATCGACTACGCCTTCGGCCAGCAGAACTGGCTGCCCTGGAGCGGCGCAGAACACCGCGCGTGCCGTCAAGGCGTAGCGCTGTTCGACATGACGTCGTTCTCCAAATTTCTCGTGAAGGGCCGCGACGCGCAAAGCGTGCTGCAAGGCATCGTCGCCAACGACGTAGACGTGCCGACCGGCACCACGGTATACACCGGCATGCTCAACGAGCGCGGCGGCTACGAATCGGATTTCACGCTCACGCGCCTCGCCGACGATCAATACCTGCTCGTCACCGGCAGCGCGCAAACCACACGCGACTTCGACACCATTGAACGGGCAATTCCGCACGACCAGCACTGCACGCTCGTCGACGTCACCGGACAGTACGCCGTACTCGCCGTAATGGGCCCACGTTCGCGCGAGCTGCTGCAAAGCGTCTCCAAGGCCGACTGGAGCAACGAAGCGTTCGCTTTCGGCCAAAGCCGCGAAGTGGATCTCGGCTACGCGACGGTGCGGGCCACGCGCCTCACCTACGTCGGCGAACTCGGCTGGGAGCTGTATGTACCGGTCGAATTCGCGGTGGGCGTGTACGAAACGCTGCACGCGGCGGGCGAGGCGTTCGGCCTCGTCAACGCCGGCTACTATGCAATCGACTCTTTGCGCATCGAAAAAGGCTATCGCGCGTGGGGCCGTGAACTCACGCCGGACACCAATCCGTTCGAAGCGGGTCTGTCGTTCGCGTGCAAGCTCGACAAGGAGATTGCGTTTCGCGGCCGCGACGCGCTGCTGAGATTGCGCGCCGAGCCGCTGTGCCGCCGCATGGTGGTGCTGACCGCCGACGGCGCCACGCAGCGCATGCTGTGGGGCGGCGAGGCGATCCTGCGCGACGGCAAGCCGGTCGGCTTCATCAGCTCGGCGGCGTTCGGACACACGCTGGGTTGTCCGGTCGCAATGGGCTACGTGAACAATCCCGACGGTGCAGCGGATACCGCCTACCTGAGCAGCGGCCGCTACGCGATCGATGTCGCCGGCGAACGGCTGCCGGCCACCGTGCACCTGAAGGCGCCTTACGATCCGCGTTCGGAACGCGTGAAGCAGTAAAGCGCTGAGCCGCTAACGCTCGCCGCGCGCCATACTCGAAAACACGCCGTCGCGGCGGATCAACCCATGAAACAACGCCGCCGCGAGATGCAGCAGCACCGTGGCGAACAGCGCGAATGCGAGCCACGTATGCAACGCGCGCAGCAACGCGAACAACTCGACGTTATGCGGTGTGATCGGCGGCAGATGCAGTGGACCATACAGCGTGACCGGATAGCCCGCGGCGGACAGCATCGCCCAGCCGATCAACGGCATTGCCGCCATCAACGCATATAGCACGAGATGCGAGGCCTTCGCCGCGAACCGCTGCGGCGTGGGCATATCGTCCGGTAACGGCGGGCTGCCGCGCGTGAGTCGCACGCCCACGCGCACCACCACAAGCAGCAGCAACGCAATGCCGAGCGGCTTGTGAATCGCAATCAGCGTGTTGTGCGCGCGCGAGACGGTAGCGACCATGCCCACGCCGATGAACAGCATCGCGATGATCAAGGGCGCCATTGTCCAGTGCAGCAGACGCGCGAGCGGACTGAAATGGGTGGGCGTCGGCCTCATGAGTGTGCTCCGTTTGTCTGGGCTTGATGAATCGCGGGATGCAACGCTTCCTCGCGCGTGCGGCGTTTGTACGAGAGCGCGTAAGCGGCCGAGCGCGCGGCGAGCAATGGATCGTCCGACGGTTCGATGCCGGCCGGCAGGATCGTCGGATCGAAGTTGACGTCGCGGCACGCGCCGTTTTCCTGCGACGTCGTGTGATCGATCACCAGCGTGCCCGCGTCGATATGCTGACGATCGTCGGGCCATTGCAGCGTGGCGTCGTTCGTGGGGTCGCCGGGTTGGGCGACGGTCAGAATCAGATGCCAGCGCAACGGGCCGTTTTCCAGCCGCTGGTCGAGGTCGGCTTCGAGAAAATTCTTCTTGGCTTTTTCGGCGTCGGTGATCGGCGCGTACGGCGTCTCGGGCACCATCGCCCAGCGCACGGCGCGCGTATGGCCGGCGCCGTCGGTGAAACGGAATGCGTTGATGCTGTAATACGCGCCATTCGCCAGACTCGAAGAAGGCGGATGCGCCTTGACCCATGCCTGGAACGGCTGAGTCTCGGGATTGGCGGCGTAAAACGCCTTAAGCTTGGCGGGATCCGCTTTGCCGGTCGCCGGATCGGGCGTTGCAGCGACCAGTTGCTGATAGAACTGCTCGGGCGTGTGCACCGCGAAAACGGGCGTCGAGTTCATTCCTGTGCGCCACTGCTCGCCGTTGCGCAGCTGGAATTCCAACGCGAGGCTGCGCACGGGCGAACTGGTGTCGGGCGCGGAGGGGTTGCCGCCGGGCACCGCGAAGCGGCCCGTCACCGGCGTGCGCCCCTGCGCGAATACAGCGGCGTGGGACAGCGCCGCGCCATCGCCGTTACTGTCGAAATAGCCTTCGATACACAGGCCCTTGGCATGGTTGCGCCGGTAGCCCGGATGCGGCTGGCCCGCCACTTTCTCGAAGGTGTTGATGAAACGCGGCGCGCTGAGGCGCGCTGGCGTCAGCCAGCCTGCCGTGTAGGCAAAGCCGCCGGCGAGAGCCAGCACGGCCGCGCCGATCACGGCGAGCCTGCAAGGCACGCAGACAGGCCCGGGGTTGGGAACGGATGGTTTTGCCACGAAAACTCCTTGATCGGATAGATGCGCTTACCGGGCTAACACTGCATACCGCGATCTATTCCGTGCGATATCCGGCGCGCCAGTTCCATTTGCGCGCCGGGTATCCAGAGCTTCAATTGACGCTGCCGTCCTGCGCGCTTTGGCTCGCACCATGGCTGGCGGCCGCCGCTTGCGTAGCGAGTGCTTCTCTGTGTTGTGCGACCTGTTGGGCGAACACCGGGCTTACATCCGGATACGATGCGTCGGTGACGTAATTCAGGCCATTCTGCTGCGCTTCGATCAATTCCTGGTACACCTCAGCACGGGTCTTGCCCTGCGCGAAAGCGCTCGATGAAGCGGCAAGAACAGCGACGGACAATGCAACGAAAGCGATCTTCTTCATGATGAACTCCAGCGAGTTTTGTGCGGGTTTGCATCAGGGAGAACCACGCGCTGATGGCTTTTATTCCTGCCTCGAGGGCACAGAAAAAACATATCCGGAAGCGGGAATAAAGCGGCGCGAAATCGGGTTAGCTCGCGATCCGGCGGCTTGGTGAAGGCCTTAAGAAAGTGCTTTTTCGGCAAGCGCGTAGCGTTGAAATCGGCGCGTGAACAGATGGAATAAACTCGGGGCTATACGTGTTCGCCCTCGGTAGCCGCCCTCCAACGCACGCCGACACCATGACCACCGACGCCCCTTCCAATTCGCCGCTTTCCGAAGCGGACATTCAGGCCTATGCAGACGGCACGCTGACGCCGGAGCGCGCCGCGTTTCTGCGGGACTATCTCGGCAAGGATCCGGCGGAGGCGCGCCGGGTGGCGTTTTACGGCCGACTGAACTCGCAGATCCAACAGGCCTTTCAAACAACTGACGAACCGGTGCCGAGCCGCTCCACAGGATGGCGCCGCGCAGTCGCGCGCATCAATGGATCTAAACGCAGCCGCAAACTGCTCAACACGCTGGCGGCGCTCGCGCTCACGCTCGCGGTGGCGAGCGGCTGGCTCGCCGCGACGCAGGTGTCGGCGCAAGCGCTGAACAATGCCGCGGTAATGGCGCTCGCCGAAAGCTCGGCCGGGCAATTCTCCGCGGCGTCGCCGACTCGCGCCGATCCGTCCGCGCCGAATCTCTCGGCGATCGGTTTGCGCCTCGTGGACCAAAGAGTGATCGCGCTGAGCCCGCTTCAGCGGGTCAGCGAATTCATCTATCTGAACGGCGACAATCAACCGGTGGTGCTGCTTTCCGCGTTGGCGTTGCTGGCGCCGGCGCAGCCGCAGTGGTCCGCGCGCCGCATCGGCGACATTCGCCTGTTGCTCTGGACCGCGCAGCGGCAGCGTTTCGTGGTTGCCGGCGACGCCCGCACCCACGGCCTGATGCGCGCCGCCGACGCGATGACCATGCGATGACTGCTGAAACGCAATACGTGATCTCACAGAAAGCAGGGGAATAAAGTGCAAGCAACGGTGTTCGCCCCTCAAACGCGTCTCTTCTTGCGACTGAAGGATGCCCCCTTGCCCGCGAAAAGCCCCACGATCGGGATAGAAAATGGATGTCCGTGACGAGCTGATGGAGCATGTGCCGCGATTGCGGCGCTATGCACGAGCGCTGATCAACAATCGCGACCTCGCCGACGATCTGGTGCAGGACACGCTGGAGCGCGCGCTCGGCCGTACCGGCATGTTCCAGCCGGGCACCGACCTGCGCGCGTGGCTGTTTACGATCATGCACAACGTGTTCGCCAATCAGGCGCGCAAGGCTTCGGCGCGCGCCGTCCACGTGGCGGTCGACGACGAAAGCGTGTCCGAAAGCGAATTTGCCGTGCCCTCCGAGCAGACCCGCTCGCTGGAGATGCGCGACCTCGACTACGCATTGCAGCGCCTGCCGATGGAGCAGCGCGAAGTCGTACTGCTGGTGGGCCTCGAGGAAATGAGCTATGCCGACGTGGCGCTCGCGTTGAACATTCCGATCGGCACGGTGATGTCGCGGCTGTCGCGCGGACGCGAGCGGTTACGGGCGTTGATGGCGGGCACGCAGCCCGGTGCGAAATTACAGGTGGTGCGATGAGCGACCAACAAATGCCGATCGGCGAAGAAGACCTGCATGCGTATGTGGACGGCACGCTGTCCGACGAACGCCGTGCCGATGTGGAGCGCGCGCTCGAACAGAATCCCGAACTGGCCGCGCGCATCAGCGATTATTTCTCCTTGAACAGCATGTTCCACGAGCGCTACGACCGCGTGCTGAGCGAGCCCGTGCCGAAGCGCCTGCAGGCACCCGCGCCGCGCCGCTGGCGGATTGCCGCGAACTGGCCGCAATTCGCCGGAATGGCGGCGGCGCTGGTGTTGGGCGTGGGCATCGGCGTGGGCACGCATATGGGCCAGGACGTCATCGCGCCGGTTGTGGGCGGCCACTCGGACACCCGCCCTGTCAGTGCGGACAGCACCGAAATGTTCGCGCGGCAAGCGGCGGTGGCGCATGTGGTCTACATGCCCGCCGTGGACCGGCCGACCGAGATGAACACTGGCGATCACGAGCAGGATTTCGTGCAGTGGCTCTCCAACCGGCTCGGCACCAACGTGCATCCGCCGATTCTCTCGAAGAACGGCTTCAACCTCTCGGGTGGACGCCTGTTGCCCGGCGCCGACGGACCGACCGCGCAGTTCATGTATCGCGGGCCGAACGGCGAGCGCGTCACGCTGTGCATTTCGCGTCGCCAGCAGAACTCGAACACGACGGCGTTCAAGCTGTACCAGGACGGCCCGGTGAACGTGTTTTACTGGATCGATGGCGACTTCGGCTATGCGGTGTCGGGCGGGATCGACCGCAAGCAGTTGCTGCAACTGTCGCATGACGTCTATGCGCAACTCACGGGTGCGGCCCCGGGCTGACCGCGGCGCTGCGCGGCCTGTCGAGGCTTTATCGCGATGCTGCGATGCGGCCGGCATTGTGCGGATCGAGCGCAACACTGCCCGCCGCAGTCCCATTCGACTTGATCAGCTCGCGTGGCGTCACGCCCAACAGCCGGCCCATCCAATGCGCCATGTGACTCTGATGCGCGAAGCCCGTATCGAGCGCGATCTGACTCGCGTTGAGCTTGCCTTGCAGCAGCAGCGTGCGCGCGCGCTCCACGCGCCGTTGCACCACGTACTGATGCACCGGCGTGCCGAGCGTCTCGCGAAACAGCACCTTGAAATGCGGCACGCTCAACTCGGCGAGCACCGCCAGTTCGCCCAGCGTGAGACGCTGGTCCAGATGCGCTTCGATAAATTCGATCACGCGCGCGGCCGTTTTCGGGGCGAGCGTGCGCCGCTTGTTCTCGAGCGCCGGCGCACCGCCGATCAGGCGCACTACCATCGCCGTACACAGGCTCTCGGCGTACAAAGGATCGGATGCTTCAGCGGCTTCGAGTTCGGCGCGTAATGCCCAGGCGAGATACTGAAAGCGCGGATCGCGTAGCTGGAATTGCGGGCGCAATTGCGCGTCGGCGGAGTTTAACGACAGTTGCTCGACGGTCCGCTGCGCGAACGCTTCGCCGATCCACACGCTGAAAATCGTGCAGGCGGCCTCGTCGCTCCACTGCCCGTCTAGCCCGGCGGGAATCACGTCGGCGTCGCCGTGCGCCTGGATTCGCGAGTAGCGGCGCTCATTGCACAGGCAGCGCGCCCTCACCGGCGCGCCGACGTGCACCCCGACGCGGTGATGCTTGAACGCCGGTATCCGGTGCAGCCCGGCCGACACGTTGACCAGTTCCGCACCAAAACCCTGCCAGCCGAGCAGCCTGCTCGAACGCAACACGACGCGGGAACCACTATGCGGTTGCGGTATCGGTGTCACTGCATTCATTGCGTCCCTCGTGGATGGCGGCCAAGGTTTCCGCATTGTGCGGCGTTTTTGGCGGTTTCGCTCGACTCTACGTGATTCAACGCTTCCGCCAAGGCGCGGCAGTTCAACCCATCATCCGAATCTGCGCAACGCCATCCCTACTCGCGCGAATGCCGGGCGCCGCGTCCCTAAGATGGCGTCATACCGACCCAACGAGGAGCGCATCGTGTTCGTGATTTTTGGAGCAGCCGGCAACGTCGGCAAAGCAAGCGCCGTGGCATTGCGCCGCGCGGGCCGCCATGTGCGTGCGGTGGTCCGCAACGCAAACCAGGGCGAATTCCTCACGAAGATCGGCTGCGAGATTGCCGTCGCCGATCTGCTCGACGCCGCGAGCGTGGCGCGCGCGATCGAAGGCGCCGACGGCGTGCAACTGCTGTGTCCGGTGCCGCATGCGCACGCCGATCCCGCGCAGGCCATGCGCCGCATGATCGACACGAGTGTCGCGGCATTGCGCGCCGACCCGCCTGCGCGCCTTCTCGCGCTCTCCGACTATGGCGCGGAACACGCAACCGGCACGGGCATCACCACGCTGTTCCACGAACTCGAAACGCAACTTCAAACCGTCGACTCGCCGTTGATCTTCCTGCGCGCCGCCGAACACATGCACAACTGGGCTCGCTTGCTGCCGGTCGCGCTCGCGAGGGGCGTGCTGCCGAGTTTGCATCATCCTTTGAGCAAGCGTTTTCCGAGCGTCGCCGCACAGGACGTGGGCGCGCTGGCCGCCGAACTGCTGCTCGACGATCGAGCGCCGCGGGTCGTGAGCATCGAAAGCGATGAGCGCGTGAGCGCATTGGACGTGGCGCGCACGATCGGCGAACTGGCCGGCCGTGCAGTCGTGGCGCGCGAAGCGCCGCGCGGCGAATGGGCCGCGATGCTTGAAGGCGCGGGCCTCAGCGAACCCCACGCGCGTTTGATTATCAATCTGTACGACGCGCACAACGCGGGTCGCATCGACGTGGAAACTGACATCAGCGAGCGGCGTTTCGGCGCGACGACGCTGGCGGAAGTATTGGCGGCGATTCTGCCGCGCGTGGCCCCGGCTACGGCAACCGCACGCTGAACGGCAACCGCACGAGGAGAGACGGCATGGATAGCTGCCCTTGGCTACGCGCCTCGATCGAGGCAAGCAAGGTTTCGACGCCCTGTCGTGCCACGCCGCCTGCGCACGCGAGCGCTCGTCGCCGGCAGACCAGCCTGGCGAGTGTTGCGGAACGGTTGGGCTGGCGCGCGCTGTGGGACCTACTCAACGCGATTCCCGACAGCAACGACGACTTCGGCATGTTCTGACCCACTGTGCTGCCGCGCGAACTCTGCGCAACGAGGGCATACCGAGGACACGACAGGCACACAACAAAGGCGCAAAGCAAAGCGGCCGGAATTCCGGCCGCAAGATATTGACGAACCCGCCGCTACAGCGCCGGCCTCCGTTCAGCTACGGCAGCCGGCGTGTACGCGTGACTCATTCGTTTTCGTCGAAGTAGTGGCCGAACTTGACCTGCTTGGTGCGGATATAACGCTCGTTTTCCTCGCGCATCGGGATGGCCAGCGCAACGCGCTCGCACACCGGAATGCCGTGCTTGGACAGCGTGTCGAACTTCTCCGGATTGTTGCTCATGAGCCGCACCGACGTGACCTTCAGCGTGCGCAGAATGCCCGCGGCGGAATCGTATTCGCGCGAGTCGTCCGGCAAGCCGAGGTCGAGATTGGCCTCGACGGTATCGCGCCCCTGCTCCTGCAGCGCATACGCGCGAATCTTGTTGGACAGGCCGATGCCGCGCCCTTCGTGGCCGCGCAGATACAACAGCACGCCGCAGCCTTCCGCCGCGATGTAGCGCAGCGCGAGGTCGAGTTGCTCGCCGCAGTCGCAGCGGTACGAGCCGAGCACGTCGCCGGTGAGGCATTCGGAATGCAGGCGCGTCAACACGGACGACTTGTTGGCGACGTCGCCCATCACGAGCGCGAGATGTTCGGCGCCGCTCTCACACACGCGAAACACGTAGGAAGTGAACGTGCCGTAGCGCGTGGGAAGCGTGGCGGTGGCGTCGAGAACGACGCATTCGCCGTTGAGTGCGCCGTCTGCTGCAGGCGACGGATCGTGAGACGTGAGCATGGCGTTAGACAGTGGTGCTGACATGAACCCGATCAAACCGGGAATAAGGTACGGACTGGGGAGTTTACCGCTAATCGGCGTCCCGCACCCGTATGCCCTTGCACGCGACACGGAAGCCGCGCGGCGGCGCACCGTCCGTTACCCGAGTTGAACGTCGCGCGCGCCACAGTTATTCCCTGGGTACTCCAGCGCCGTGTCAGGCCTATACTGGAATCGCCTGTCCCTCACGACAGCACGCCGCGCCGGCGTGCTGCACTGCGAAACGGAGCCGCTCCATGACAAGCGTTGCACAGCTTCTTAAAACGAAACCGAACAACACCACTGTGTTCACCATCGGGGCCGACGATTCCGTCTACGACGCGATCAAGCTGATGGCCGAAAAGGGCATTGGCGCGCTGGTCGTCACGGATGGCGACAGCATCGCCGGGATCATCACGGAGCGCGACTATGCGCGCAAGGTCGTGCTGCTGGACCGTTCGTCGAAGGCCACGCCCGTGCGCGACATCATGAGCAAAGCCGTGCGCTTTGTGCGGCCCGATCAGTCCACCGACGATTGCATGGCCCTCATGACGGAGCGGCGCATGCGCCACTTGCCGGTGATCGAGAATGACCAGCTGGTCGGCATGGTATCGATTGGCGACCTGGTGAAGAACATCATCGCCGAACAGCAGTTCACCATTCAGCAGCTCGAGTTCTATATTCACGGCGAGCGGCCCTGACGCGGGGCGCTCGCCCTGCTACCCGCACTAGCAAAAAAAGCCCAATCCGTAAAACGGTTGGGCAAAGCTACCTTGCGGCAGCGGAGGTTCCTTGAATGTGTAGGCCGCGATCTTCGCGGCACAGCGGCGCCACAGCGTTGGCGACGTTGCTGATGCGCGACGCATTCGCATGCGCTCGCTGTTTAAAGCCGTGCGCGCGGCGCCGTCGGCGTGCGCGAATTCGAACTACTACTGCGATTCCCACTTCGTGCGGCTACGGGTAACGGGTGGATGTTGAGAGATGCATTGCCGTCCGATCGGCCTGTCACCCGCCGCAGCCAACTTTCGACCAGCGCCCGGTCACGCAACCCGCCCGTTCAGCTCCCTCACGAAGCTGAACGCGCGTGCCCCGAGCGCCTAGTCAATTGTCGAATCAGTTACCGAAATACACGCCCTTCGGGCCCGACATCGGCTGGATCACGCCGCCGGCTTGAGACGAGCCGTTTGCCACGCCGCCGTAACCGCTTGTGTCAGCGACCGGCTCCTGAGTCTGCGCGATGGCCGGGTTCTGAGCCACTACGCGATGCTCAGCTGCCTGAACATCGGCCGGATACGTCGGATCATTGGACGTGGCTGGGTTATAACCAGCCTGCTCCATCTGGATCAGGTCCTGGCGTACATCCGCGCGGGTGACAGGTTGCTGGCTCGCCTGAGCGAAAGAAGCGATCGGAGCGGCGAGAACTGCGGCAATAGCGACTGCCTTGATGAGCGATTTCATGATGACTTACCTCCAGACTTGGTTTTATTTGCGTCGCTTGAACACGGTGTGTGAGAAGCGAGTGGTTTCAGTCTAGTCACCAGATCGTCGAGGGAAAACCCTTGATTTCGAGATAAATAATTGTCCCGATCGCAATAATGCGCCGAACATTACCGCGAATCCCCATCCAACCAGCATCTTTGGCGTAATAATTGTCGGGATCGTAACCCTTTGTGTCTGACATTTCAAAAATACGACTGATTAGAGTGCGTTTTGCCGGCAGACGCCTCAGCACAGGTCAAATTTACGCCTGTTCGGACGCACCGGACTGGGGCGTCAGCAGAAGCTTTCGAGGCCCGCTGACAAATGCGCTGCCCGGTTCGTAGAACCGCAGCGGTCGATGCATTTCACGCGACAAGCCGATGCGGGTCGTCACGCCCACAGGCAGGTCGCCACGCTCCACGACGCCAATCCACAAATCGCGCCCCGCGCACAGATCCCGACCATCGAACGCCTGGCCGATGCCGAGCGCCATGGTGAGCCGCCCGGGCCCGCGCGCCAGATCGCGCAGCGGCACGCCGGGCCGGCGCGCTTCCATCAGCGGCAAGCCTTCGAGCGGCTCGATCGCGCGAAACAGAATGCCGGCGCCGACTTCCTCGGCCTCGGCGGACATGTTGAGCATGTACGAGAGTCCATAGGTCAGCCGCACATACGCGTAACCGCGGGCGAGAAACAGCGAGCGGTTATACGGACGGCGGCCGACAAATGCATGGCCCGTCGAGTCCCCCACCGGATACGCCTCCGTTTCGACGATTCGCCCGCTCATGCGCCCTTCCGGCAGATCGTGCACGAGGTATTTGCCGATCATGAAGCGCGCGAGTTGCACGGTATCGAGCGGTAAATCGTCACGAAGCAATGGCACGATTGGAAGTTGCTGTTTCCGCATGCGTCAGGCCTTGTATTGAAGCCACGAGAGGCGAGAGATTCGAGTGAGACGAAAGCGTGAGATGCCCCGCCCAATAGTTGACAGTTCGACCGGCCGGTTATTGGCGCCAAAACTCGCCGCAAAATTAGCCCCGAATACAGCAATGCGCGCCCGATATCAAGCGATACGACGCCATCGGTCTGTTTTCATCGGCCCAATCGTTGTAGCAAAACCTCACTTACGTACGGCGTTGCCATCACCATGGCACTAATTGGAGTATCGTGTGTTTCCGGCCTGCAGCACAGCCTTTGCCGGCTCGCGTGTGTTTCGGCCCGCCCGAATCAGCGTAAAGATGTAAAGCATTCGCACGATCCGCAGCACCGTTCCATTCAGATTTGATCCCGATGTACCCGCTGGTGTAGCGCACCGCCCCATTCCGGGGGCGCAGTGCCAATGACAATAGGAGAGAGTTGAATGAAAGCATTTCCGGCAATCAAGATGATCGGCAGCGCGCTGATCGTTCTCGCGTCCCTCAATGCCTATGCGCAAAGCAGCGATGCAGCAGCCCCGGCTGCCACATCGGCATCGCCGTCGGCCAAGCAGACCAAGGCGGCCGACCGCGCCCTGGGACGCAAAGTCCGCAGCGCATTGTCGAAGACCAAGGGCCTGAGCGTGTCGAACATCACCGTGCGCGCGCGCGGTGGCGCAGTGACGCTGGCCGGCTCCGTGCCTGAGCAGCCGCAGGTCGACCTGGCCACTCAGACAGCACAAGGCGTGGCCGGTGTGACGTCGGTCAAGAACGCCCTGACGATTCGTCCGGTCGGCCAGTAATCGGCTGAACCCGTCGTAACGAAACGACCGGGCGCCAGTTCCCTCTCACGGAGCGCTGGCGCCTTGGCGCGACTCCCGGCGGCTTCGCCGGGCGCCGCGCAGTGCAGCGCAGGTTGCCCGCACGCCGGGATTTGCCCGGCCGCTCGGGTCCAGCCAACGAAACCACATGTTCCCGCTCGCCGCGCCCTGGCAGCGCGTGAGCCCATGCCGGCCGCGCCATTCTGCGTTATCCAGTTCCTCTCACTGACAGTTACCATTTGCGCTCACAGGATGCCGAAGGCGCCTCGTCAATCTCCGCGCCAATGGAGCGCCGCCTAGCCGACCATTATTCTTTATAATTTAAAGCGTTAGAGCATACTGCTTACAAGCCACCTGAACATCCAGGCGCGCTTTGGCCCGGAAGGGCAAGCCGTCCGGGCCCGCAGCACCACCGAATAAAAGCATCGAAAAGGAGGCCCCGAATGACCACGCCCGCGACCGTTCTCCCCCGCTGGACCATTGCCGCTCCATTCGTGGCGTGGATCGTGCTCGGCATCGCCTATGCCATGCCGGGCAGCGGCGTGCTGCTCACGCTGGTCGGCGTGGCGCTGTGTGCGGCCGTCTTCACGGCGGTGCATCATGCGGAAGTGGTCGCGCATCGGGTCGGCGAGCCATTCGGTACGCTGGTGCTGGCGGTGGCGGTCACCGTGATCGAGGTCGCGCTGATCGTCTCGGTCATGCTCACGTCCGGCCCGGAAAAGGCGGGTCTCGCGCGCGACACGGTATTTGCCGCCGTGATGATCGTCTGCAACGGGATTGTGGGCATTTGCCTGCTGGTGGGCGGCATCCGGCATCGCGAGCAGGATTTTCAGAGCCGTGGCGCCTCGGCGGCGCTGGCCGTGCTCGCCTCGCTGTCCGTCCTGACGCTCGTCATGCCGAATTACACGACGACCAGCGTGGGTCCGCTTCTGTCGTCTTCGCAATTGGCGTTCGCAGGGGTGTCTTCGCTGGTGCTGTACGGCGTATTCGTGTTCGTGCAGACCGTGCGCCATCGCGATTACTTTCTCGCCGGCACGCCGGATGAAAACGTCCACGCCGCGCCGCCTACCGCCGCTCAGGCGCTGGCGGCCGGCGGCTTGCTGCTGGTGTGCCTCGTCGCGGTGGTGCTGCTCGCCAAGGTGCTCTCGCCGGTGGTCGAAACCGCGGTCAGGAACGCGGGCGCGCCGGCGGCCGTGGTCGGCATTGTGATCGCCGCACTGGTGCTGCTGCCCGAAGGGCTGGCCGCCGTACGCGCGGCGCGCGTCGATCGTTTGCAAAACAGCCTGAATCTCGCCCTCGGCTCGGCGCTTGCCAGTATCGGCCTGACCATTCCGACCGTGGCAGGCGTGTTTTTGTACACCGGTCAGCCGCTCGTGCTCGGGATCGACGGCAAGGAAACCGTGCTCCTCGTGCTCACGCTGATAGTGGGCACGCTCACGCTCAGCAGCGGCCGCACGACGATCCTGCAAGGCGCTGTACACCTGTCGCTGTTCGCGGCGTATCTGTTTCTCTCGTTCGCGCCTTGACCGGGCGCTGGCGCTGCGGACTACTCTTCCCAGTGCGCCGCGATCCAGTCGCGAAACAGATTCAGCTTCTGCTGATGCGCGACCGAATCCGGATAGACGAAGTAATAGCGCCAGCCGGTCTTGAGCACGGTATCGAACGGCCGCACGAGGCGCTTGGCCGCCACGTCCTCGTCGATCAGCGCGAGGTCGCTGATCGCAACGCCGAAGCCCTGTAGCGCGGCGTTGGTCGCCATATCGAGCGTGTCGAAGCTCGGGCCGTGCTCGGCGTCGATGGCGGGCGCGTTCGCCGCATCCACCTCGGTCACCTTGGCGAGCCACATCTTCCAGTCGCGATGATCGCGCGTGGGATGCAGCAGCGTATGGCGCGCGAGGTCGGCCACTTCGGCCAGCGGCTTGTCTTTCAGCAGATCGGGCGCGCACACGGGCGTCAGACGCTCCTCGAACAACGGCACCGCCTGCACATCCGCACCGGGCGACGAGCCGTAGATGATCGCGGCGTCGAACGGTTCGAGCTGGAAATCGACGTCGTGCTGCCACGTGGTCGTGATCTGCACGTGGAGTTCGGGATACTCGGCCTGGAAGCGCATGATTTTCGGCAGCATCCAGCGCATCACACAGGTCGGCACTTTCAGCGCGAGGTCGGTGCGCTGCCGTGTGAGGCGCAGCGAGATTTCCTCGATGCGCGCGAAGCTCTCCTTCACGGCGGGCAGCAGCAATTCCCCTTCGGCGGTGAGCGTCAGGCCTTTCGCATGACGCTTGAAGAGCGGAAACTTGTAGTAGTCCTCGAGCGCGATGATTTGCCGGCTGACCGCGCCTTGCGTCAGGCAGAGATGGTCGGCGGCGCGCGTGAAACTGCGATGCCGCGCCACCGTTTCGAAAATCTGCAGCGCGTTGAGCGGCGGTAGGCGTCGCATCGGCTTATCCGGGATCAGAAAAAATCATTGGTGGACGTTGCGGTACGGCTTAACGCTTGCCGCTGAAACGTCTGTCGAGCCCATAGGATACGCGATCACGGGTTGCAGCACGAGAAGCGGCCGCCGCGGCAACCATGCGTTTGGCTCATGTCGCCGCCCGATCTCGCGGTCCGCCGGCCGGCCACGCACCAACATAGGGAGAGATGCGCTTTCAATCGCACCAGAACTGAGCTTTCCTCATACCTCCGTGGGCAAACGAAACATCGGCAAAACATGGACGTTAACCCGCATGCGCCACTGCCTAGGCGCTCCCACCGTCTGACCGGTGTAGGCCAGCCGGATCGCGTGACGGCCGTCGCATGAGATTACGTCATGCCCTCCATGCGCATATTTCGTTTGTTGAGGGATTTTGGCAAACCTAGAGTGCATCCACACGCAGCATCGGCACGCAACGCGAAGAGGCGCTGCATCGGCGGCGGTTACAGCAATATCACCAGGCAACAGGCGTTCAACACAGGAGACCGCCATGCAAGAGATCAAACGGGGTAGAAGGCAGGCCATCAAGACGATCGGCGCGGCACTCGCGGCGTCCACCTTGCCGATGCCGTTCATCAACCTGCGCGCGCAGGAACACAACTTCAGCGGCAAGACGCTGCGTCTGTTGACCTGGTCGGACGACACAGGCGCGGCCGCGTTGCGCAACATCGCCGCCACCTTCACGGCGAAAACCGGCGCCAAAGTGATCGCCGACCGCGCCGACGGCACCTCCGGCATGGTCGCCAAGGTGAAGGCCGCGGGCGATCGCCCCACCTACGACGTCATCACGCTGGCGGGCGTCGGCGCAGCGGGTCTCGGCGACGCCGGCCTGCTGATGAAGCCCGATCTGGACAAACTGCCGAACCTCAAAGACGTCGCGCCGCAATACCGCACGGGCGCGAACGGCTTCGGCGTCGGCTATCTGCTGTGGTCGGACGGGTTGATCTACAACACCTCGACCGTGAAGACCGCGCCGGCATCGTACGAAGCGCTGTGGGATCCCAAGTACGCCGGCCGCCTGTTCCTGCCGCCGCCCGAGTGGGCCGAAGCGGTCGACCTCGCGATCATCGCCGCGAAGATGAACGGCGGCTCGCAGCAGAACATCGAGCCGGGCTTCAAGAAGCTGATGCAACTGAAAGATCGCGTGATGACGCTCGGCGAGAATCCGAACCAGGTGGCCGATCTGTTCCGCACCGGCTCGCTCGATATTGGCGGCATTTATTCGCCGGCGTTTTTCCCCGACCAGATCCGCAAGCCCGAATACAAGATGGGCGTGACCTACGGCATGAAGGAAGGCTTCGCCACGCAGTTGATGTTCACGGTGATCCCCAAGTCGCACCCGGGCGACAGCGATCTGATCCACGCCTTCATCAACCACTCGCTCGACGCGGGCGTGCAAGGCCGCATGGCCGCCGACGTGCTGAACGGCCCGGTCAATTCGAAAGCGGTGATTCCCGCCGAGAGCCGTGCGTTCGTGCCGAGCCCGCAGCAGATCGCCGAGAAGGCCGTGTTGCATGACGACAAGGCGCTCGCCGTCGTGCAGCCGGCATGGATCAAGCGCTACACCGAAATCTTCTCGGCATGACCACGATGCTCGCGCGCTTTTCGCGGCGTGCTTCGGCGGCGTCCGCTGCTTCGTCAAATACGATGCCGGACGCCGGGCCCGATCTCGTGCCCGATGCGCCCGCCGCCAGCGCGATGGAAAAGGCGCGGCCGTGGCTGCTGCTCGCGCCGATCCTGTTGTTTCTCGCCATTCTCGGCGCGGCGGCGCTGGTGGTGCTGCGCATGAGCTTCGGCACGCAAGGCAACGAGTGGCGCGGCTTCACGCTGCAAAACTACGCGGACCTGCTCGACGGCTACTTCATGAAGTCGTTGTGGCTCACGTTGAAGCTCGCATTCCAAAGCATGATCTGCGCGGTGCTGCTGGCGATTCCGGTCGCGCTGGCCATGGCCCGCACGAAGTCGCGGCTCGCCCGGCGCCTCCTGCTGGCCGGCGTGCTGCTGCCGCTGCTCGTCAACCTGCTGCTGCAAGGTTATGGCTGGCTGATCATTCTCGGGCCGGCTGGCATCCTCAATCACGCGCTGCTCGGCAGCGGCCTCGTGCAACGCCCGTTGATGTGGCTGTACCGCGAAAACGGCGTGCTGCTCGGGCTGATCCAGACCGCGTTTCCGCTCGCCGTGCTACCCCTTTCGAGCGCGATGCGCGCGGTGTCGACTTCTTACGAGGAAGCCGCCGCCACGCTCGGCGCGACGCGCTGGCAAACGCTTCGTCACGTCCTGCTGCCGCTCGCCATGCCCGGCCTCGTGTCCGGCGCACTGCTCGTGTTCGCTTACAACGCAAGCGCGTTCGCCGTGCCGCTTTTGCTCGGCGGACGACGCGTGCCGATGCTCGCCGTGCTGGTCCACGATCAGGTCGCGCCGTTGCTGAACTGGCCGGCGGCGTCCGCGTCGGGTGTCGTACTGATGGTCGCCACGCTGATCGTGATGGCGCTGTCGCAGCGTCTCGTGCGCCGTACCCCACGTCTCGCCGAGGAGCCTCACGCATGAGCACGCCTGTTCAAACCGCGCAAACCGCGCAAGTCGTTCGCCGGCAGCCGCGATCGCCCCGCTCACCGCGCTGGCCTTCCGTCATGCCCGGCCAGCTCGGCAAGGCCACCGCCCTGCTCGCGGCGATCGTCCTGTTCCTCGCCGCGCTGCCGATCCTCACGATGATCACGATGTCGTTCAGCGCGGCCGACACGCTCGAATTTCCGCCGCACGCCTATGGCCTGCACTGGTATCGCGCCGCGTGGCACAGCTTCGTGTCACCGGACGCAAGCGACTCGCTGTCGATGGGCGCCGCCTTGAGCACGAGCCTGATCGTCGCGCTCTCCACCATGGTGATCGCCACGCTCGTCTCCGTGCCCGCCGCCTACGCGCTGAGCCGCTACCGCTTTCGTGGCAAGCCCGCGGTCGAACAGCTGGTCGCGCTGCCGCTCGTCTATCCGCTCGTGATGCTCGGCCTGTCGCTGCTGCTGGTGTTCAACGTGCTGCCGGTCGAACTCGGCGTGTTCCGCCTGATCATCGCGCACGTGATTCTGGCGCTGCCGTTTACCGTGAAGAACTGCGCGGCCTCGGTCGCCGCCATCGGCCCGGAGTTCGAAGAGGCCGCCTGCGTGATGGGCGCGAGTCCTGGCCGCGCGCTCGTCGACGTGATCCTGCCGCTAATGCGCCCCGGCATTCTCGCCGGCATGCTGTTCGCGTTCATTGTCTCGTTCAACGAATTCACGGTGACGTTTTTCCTTTACGGCATCGATACGATGACGCTGCCGGTGTGGCTCTATAGCCGCACGGTGTCGTCGCTCGATCCGACCGTGTTCTGTTTCGCCGTATTCATTGTCGCGATCGACTTCGCGCTGATCTGGCTGCTCGAAAAGCTGATCGGCGACGAAGGCGTCGCACTGTGACTGCCCCCCTCGAACACGCGCTCATGACGACCCGTTGCTGGAGCATCCGATGACCCATTTAACGTTGCAGGCCGTGACCCGGCGCTTCGGCGCGGCGCATGCCGTCGACAGCGTCGATCTGAGCGTGCCCGACGGCAAGCTGGTGTGCTTTCTCGGCCCGTCCGGCTGCGGCAAGACCACGCTGCTGCGGATGATCGCCGGTCTCGAAACGCCCACATCCGGCAGCATTCAATTCGCCGGACGCGACATCACGCGCCTGCCGGCGAACCAGCGCGACTTCGGCATGGTGTTCCAGTCGCTCGCGCTGTTTCCTCACATGACGGTCGCGCAGAACGTCGCGTATCCGCTGAAGCTGCGCAAAACCGCGAAGGACCAGCAGACGCGGCGCGTGGCCGAATTGCTGGACCTGATCCAGTTGCCGCACATGGCGAACCGGCCGGTCACGCAACTCTCCGGCGGCCAGCGCCAGCGCGTGGCGATTGCGCGGGCCATCGCGTCGCAGCCGAAACTGCTGCTGCTCGACGAGCCGCTCTCCGCGCTCGACGCCAAGCTGCGCGAGGCGATGCAGGTGGAAATCCGCCTGCTGCAACAGCGTCTCGGCATCACCACGATCATGGTGACGCACGACCAGCGCGAAGCCATGACAATGGCCGACGAGATCGTCGTAATGGAGAAAGGCCGCATCGCCCAGGTCGGCAAACCGCTCGACATCTATCGCGATCCGGTCAGCGAATTCGTCGCCGACTTCATCGGCCTCGGCAATATCCTGCCGGTCACGTACGATGGCGCGGGCGGCGTGAGCCTGCCGGGCGGCCGTCGCATCAGCGTGGCGCAGCCGGCGCGCGTGCCGGCGTCCAGCAGCGATATCCGTCTGCTGATCCGCCCGGAAGACGTGTGCGTAAAAGCGGCGTCCGACGCGGCGGGCCCGAACCGGCTGCAAGGCACCGTGACGTTTATCCGCGACGTGGGCGCATCGCTCGAAGCGACCATCGACTGCGCCGGCTTTACGCTGACCGCCGCCACCACGCCGCGCGAAACGCCGGGGCTCGCGCTTGGCATGCCGGTGTTCGCGGAATTGCCGCCGCATGCGTGCAAGCTGATCGCCGCGCGCGCCGCACACTGACTTCAGGCAAGACTCAGGCACCCAAGCGCACCGCCGAATCACTCAAGAATTCGCCCATTCCAATACCGATATTTTCGACAGAGGACAGACCATGAACCAGCGCCCCGTTGCCCAATCCAGCACCCGCCGGGTGTTCGCCACACTCGCCGCGACGCTCGCCTTCACCGCTCTCGGCGCGCTGAGCGCGTTGCCGTCCACCGCGCATGCGGATGCGCTCGACAACATCGCCAAGTCGGGCACGGTGCGCATCGGCGTATTCGAAGACTATCCGCCGTTCGGCTCGATCGGACCGGACATGAAGCCGATGGGCTACGACATCGACGTGGCCAACCTGATCGGCCGCGCGCTCAACGCCAAGGTCGAACTCGTACAGGTGACAGGCGACAACCGTATGGCTTACCTCGCCGACCACAAGGCGGACATGCTGCTGTCGGTCGGCCAGACGCCGGAGCGCGAGAAGGTGATCGATTTCTCGCAACCGTACGCGCCCTACTACCTCGCCGTGTTCGGCCCGAAAGCCTTGCCCGTGAAGAACGCCGCCGACCTCGCCGGCAAGTCGATTTCGGTCGCGCGCGGCACGCTGGAAGACCTGAGCGTGACCAAGATCGCGCCACCCACCGCGAACATCAAACGTTTCGACGATCCTAACGGCGCAATTTCGGCGTTTCTTTCTGGTCAGGTACAGTTGATGGTAGTCGGCAACGACGTCGGCGCCACGATTCTCGCGCGTCATCCGGCCAATGATCCCGAGCAGAAGTTCTCGCTGTTCAGCTCGCCCGATCACGTCGGCTTGAACAAGAACGAGCCGCGTCTGAAGCAGAAGGTCGACGAAACGATTGCCAAGGCCCGCAAGGACGGCACCATGAACGCGATTTCGCAGAAGTGGCTGCGCGCGCCGCTGCCGGCCGACCTCTGAACCTTTTTTGCGCGCGCCACGAAGCGTAATCCCGCGAGGAGATTGCCCGCGTGGCGCAGCGCCGGAGTTTGACCTAACGATGAGCGCCACGCCATGACTTATGCGTTCGATTTCAGCGGCTTCGGCCTTTATGCGGGCATGCTCGCGCGCGGCGTCGCCGTGACCTTGGGGCTGACGGCCGTCTCCACCGTGCTCGGCGCGATTGTCGGCATTGCCGGCGCGAGTGTGGCGGTGGCCGGGCCGAAATGGGCGCGCTGGGTGGTGGCGAGTTATGTGGAGTTGATCCGCAATACGCCGTTCATCGTGCAGTTGTTCTTCGTGTTCTTTGGCTTGCCGAGCCTCGGCATTCATATCGACGAAGTGCAGGCCGCGATTCTGGCCATGACCGTCAATCTGGGCGCGTACGCGATCGAAATCGTGCGCGCCGGCATCGACTCGATTTCCCGCGGCCAGGTGCAGGCCGCGCAGGCGCTCGGTTTGCACGGAGGGCAGGTGTTTCGCTATGTCGTGCTGCCGCAGGCCATCGCCAACGTGTTTCCCGCGCTGCTGAGCCAGGTCTTGATCGTCATGCTCGGCTCGGCCGTGGTCTCGCAGATCTCCGTGCCCGATCTCACCTACGCGGCCAACTTTATCCAGTCGCGCAACTTCCGCTCGTTCGAAAGCTACCTGATCATCACCGCGACGTATCTGTTGTTGTCCATCGTCTTGCGGCAAATCATCAACCGGCTCGGCCGCGGTCTGTTCGCGGGCCGCGCGGCGCGCGGCAACGACAGCGCGCCGCGTAACTGGCGCAACCGCCTGATGTGGCGCGGTGCCCGCACTCTGCCCACGGAGCGTTGATCATGGTCGAATTCACGCTGTGGGACATTGCCCGCAATCTGTTGCTCGCCGCCCGCTGGACGGTGCTGCTCTCGTTGATCGCGTTCGTGGGCGGCGGCATCGTCGGGCTGATTCTGCTCGCCATGCGCGTGTCGCCGATCGGCTGGCTGCGCCGTATCGTCGTGGTGTACGTGGAAGTGTTTCAAGGCACGCCGCTGCTGATGCAGCTTTTCCTCGCGTTCTTCGGCTTGCCGCTGCTCGGTGTCGACGTATCGCCGTGGGTCGCGGCCACTGTCACGCTGACGCTCTATACCAGCGCGTATCTGGTCGACATCTGGCGCGGCTGCGTCGAAGCCGTGCCGCGTGGTCAGTGGGCCGCGGGCGCGAGCCTCGGCATGACGTTCGGCCAGCAGTTGCGCTATATCGTGTGGCCGCAGGCGCTGAAAATCGCCGTGGCGCCGACGGTTGGTTTTCTCGTGCAGGTGGTGAAAAGCACGGCGCTCGCGTCGATCATCGGCTTCACGGAATTGACCAAGACCGGCACCATGATCACCAACGCCGCGTTCCGCCCGTTCCCCATCTACGGCATGGTCGCGATGATTTACTTCGCGATGTGCTTCCCGCTGACGTGGTACGCGCGGGTGCTGGAGAAACGGCAGAAGGTGGGCCAGCATCGCTGAAATGTGCAGCGATGGGCGGATAAAAAAGCGTTCAACCGCTCGGCACGGTTGAACGCTTTTTTGTATGCCGCCTGACAGAACTAGCGCGCCGCGTGCGTCGACTTACGCAACTTCGCCACGTCTTCCGCCGTCACCGCCGGCGCGCCGTTGTTCCAACCCGCCCGCACGAAGGTCAACACATCCGCGATCTGCTGGTCGTTGAGCACGGGTGCGTACTTCGGCATCGGATACGGCGCGGGAATGCCGCCGATCACCAGGTCCTCCGTGCCGTTCAGCGTCACGTTGATCAGCGACGACGGATCCTTTTCCAGCACGTTCGGATTGCCGGACAACGGCGCCAGCATCGGCGCGAAGCCGCGTCCGTCGACGCCGTGGCAGTGCATGCAGTACGCCGTGTAGACGCGCGCGCCTTCATTGTTCGCCGGACGGTTCAACGACACTTTGGTCGCCTGCGGATCGTACGCATAAGGCGGCGCGCCGGTGCCGCCCGCCGACGGCAGCGACTTCAGATACGTCGTCATCGCGGCGATGTCGGTGTCGTTCATGTTCTGCGTGCTGTTGTTGATCACGCTGGTCATCGAACCGAACGCCGATGCATGGCGATTCGCGCCGGTCTTCAGAAACGCCTGCAGATCCTGATCGTTCCAGCGGCCCAAGCCGACGTTGTGCTCGCCGGTAAGGTTCGCCGCGAACCAGCCGTCGAGCAGTCCGCCGGTCAGAAACGCGCTGCCGCTTTCATCGAGCGCCTTCTCCTGAAACGCGATACCACGCGGCGTGTGGCACGAGCCGCAGTGCCCCAACCCCTGAATCAGATACGCGCCGCGATTCCAGGCCACGTCTTTGCCCGACTTGTCCTGGTAGACGCCTTTCTCCAGGAACACCATGTTCCAGAATTTCAGCGGCCAGCGCATGTTCAATGGCCACTTGATGTCCGGCTCGCGGTTCGCCTGCTGCACGGGCGCCACGCCGCTCATGAAATACGCGTACAGCGCTTTCATGTCGTCGTCGTTGACCTTCGCGTACGACGGGTACGGCATCGCCGGATAGAGATTGTGGCCGTCTTTCGCGACGCCTTCGCGCATGGCCCGCGCGAAGTCCTCCTCCGTGTAACCGCCAATGCCGGTTTGCGGATCGGGCGTGATGTTGGTGGTGTAGATCTGGCCCATCGGCGTGGTCATCGGCAGGCCGCCCGCAAACGGCTTGCCTTTCGGCGCCGTATGACAGGCGACGCAATCGCCGACCTTCGCCAGATAGGCGCCACGTTGCACGAGCGCAGGATCGGCGGATTGCGCGGCCGCCTGCGCCGGAGTCTGCGCGAACAACGGCAGCGTCACGCTCAACGCGACGGCAAAACCCTTCAGTGTGTTTTTCATATCGGGCTCCGGTCAGGCGGTTTGCAACTGGCTGCCAACGGGCAACTGCCGCAGCCGCTTGCCGGTGGCCGCGAAAATCGCGTTGGTCAGTGCGGGCGCGAGCGCCGCCGTGCCGGGTTCGCCGATGCCGCCGGGCGCCTCGCCGCTCTTCACGATATGCACCTCGATAGGCGGCGTCTGATGGATCCGCAACATCCGGTAGTCGGTGAAGTTGTTCTGCTCGACGCGGCCGTCCTTGATCGTGATCTCGCTATAAAGCGCCGCCGTGATGCCGAAGATGATGCCGCCCTGCACCTGCGCCTCCACCGTGTTCGGATTGACCACCATGCCGCAATCGACCGCGCACACCACGCGCTTGACCGCCACCTCGCCCTGATCCACCGCGACATCCACGACGATCCCGAAGAAGCTGCCGAACGCATGCATGACGGACACGCCGCGCCCTTGCCCCTTCGGCACCGCGCTGCCCCAGTTCGCCGCCTGGGTGGCGACGTTGAGCACGTTCAACGCGCGCGGCGTCTTGCCGAGCAGATCCTGACGGTATTTGACCGGATCGACTTTGGCCTGCGCCGCGAGTTCGTCGATAAAGCTCTCCACCACGAAAGTGCCGCGCGTCGGTCCCACGCCGCGCCAGAATGCGGTGGGGACCGCGTGCGGCTCCTGACGAACGTAGTCGACCAGTTGATTCGGCAAGTCGTACGGCAGGTCCGAAGCGACTTCGACCGCATCCGGATCGAGGCCGTTCTTGAAAGCCGGCGGCGCGAAACGCGCCATCACCGAAGAACCGACGATGCGGTGCTGCCACGCAACCGGCTTGCCGTTCGCGTCGAGGCCCGCGGAAATCTTGTCGTAGTAGTACGGCCGGTACATGTCGTGCTGAATGTCTTCTTCGCGCGTCCAGACCACCTTCACCGGCGTCGACACCTGTTTGCCGACCTTGACCGCCTGCGTGACCATGTCGAATTCGAGCCGCCGCCCGAAGCCGCCGCCGATCAGGTGGTTGTGCACGACGATCTTGTCGGCGGGCAAACCCGTGACCGCCACGGCGGCGTCCACGACCCGCGTCGGCACTTGCGAGCCGAGCCAGACATCGCAGCCGTCGGGGCGCACATGCACCGTGCAGTTGATCGGCTCCATAGTGGCGTGCGCGAGGAACGGCTGTTGATAGACGGCGTCCACGCGCGTCTTGGCATTGTTGAATGCACTGCCGACGTCGCCGTCTTTACGCGCCACCGCGCCGTTGCGCTGCGAGGCGGCGGCCAGGTCGTCGACGATCTGTTTCATCGAAACGTTCGCGCCCGCGCCTTCGTTCCATTTGATCACGAGCGCCTGCACGCCGCGCTTCGCGGCCCAGGTGTGATCGCCGATCACGGCGACCGCGTTGTCGATCTTGATGACCTGACGCACGCCGGGGATCTTTTTCGCGTGGGTGTCGTCGACGCTCGCGAGCGTGCCGCCGAACACCGGACAATTGGCAATCGCCGCATAGACCATGTCGGGCACGCGCACGTCGAGCCCGAACTGCGCGGTGCCGTCCACTTTTTCCGGTGAATCGAGGCGCTTCGCCGGCGTGCCGATCAGCTTGAAGTCCTTCGGGTCTTTGAGCTTGACGTTCTGCGGCGCCGGCAGACCGGCGGCCGCGGTGACCAGCTCGCCATAGCCGATGCTGCGCTTGCTGGCCTCATGAATCACCTGCCCGGCCTGCGCATGGCAGCTCGCCGGATCGACTTGCCATTGCTGCGCGGCCGCGCTGATCAGGACCGTGCGCGCGGCGGCGCCGGCTTTACGCATCGGCTCCCACGCATAGCGGATCGAGGTCGAACCGCCCGTGAGCTGGCCGCCGAGCAGCGGGTCCATAAAGAGCTTTTCGTTCGGCGGCGCGTGGTCGACGGTGATCGAGTCGAGCGGCACTTCGAGTTCTTCGGCAATCAGCATCGGAATCGACGTATAGACGCCCTGGCCCATCTCGACCTTCGGAATCACGAGCGTGACCTTGCCCGCAGTATCGATCTGGATGAACGCGTTCGGCGCGAACACACCGCTTTGCGGCGTTTCGACACCGTCGCCGCCAATCACCGATTTGCCGGCCTTCTGATCCTGGCTGGCGGCCGGCATGCTGAAGCCGAGCAGCAGACCGCCACCGGCCGCCGCCCCCACCGTCACGCCGAACTTCAGAAAGGTGCGGCGGGACAATCCACCTGCGGCGCGCGCGCCGCCTTTCGAAGACGCGCCGCCGTTCTGTGCATCGAGCAATCCCTGGGACATGTCAGGCCCCCTTCGCGGCTTGCTTGATCGCCGCGCGGATGCGGTTGTATGTGCCGCAGCGGCAGATATTGCCGGCCATGGCCGCGTCGATGTCCGCGTCGGTAGGATTGGGGTTGCTCGCGAGCAGCGAAGCCGCCGACATCACCTGCCCGGACTGGCAGTAGCCGCATTGCACCACGTCCAGTTGACGCCATGCCTGCTGCACTTTCTGACCCGCCGGCGTGTTGCCCACTGCTTCGATCGTGGTGATCTTGCGGTCGCCGACCGCCGCTGCCGGCAAGACGCACGAGCGCACTGCCACGCCGTCGAGGTGCACGGTGCATGCGCCGCATTGAGCAATGCCGCAACCGAACTTCGTGCCGGTCAGGCCGACTAGATCGCGCAAGACCCACAGAAGTGGCATGTCGGGAGGCGCGTCGACGGTATGCGTCTGGCCGTTGATATTGAGCGTTGTCATTGAGCGGCTCCGAGAGTCGGGTTTATTGTTGATGAGGCTGTTTAGACAGAGACGTCGAACCAAAACGTGAAGACCTGCCGCGTTTATTCGATAAGCCGAACTAATACGCGATGCGGCTTTCCGATACTTGAAAGCGGCGGTTAATGCATGGCGCGAGCGCGCCGGAAACTGACCGGCAGATTGTAGCCGCGCATTAAGAAGTTCGCCGCCTGGCTGCACGCCGCCGGCCGGCCAAATAATGACCCCAGCGCATATTGCCAGGCTGAAAGCGGATTCGAATCAAAGCGTTACCTTGCGCGCACCCACCCGAGCCGAGCGACTTCGCACGATCGGTTAATCTTGTCGAATCATTGCCGTGCGATTTTGTTAGCATGGATCCGGTCTGACTATCCGAAGGAGCAGCACACATGAACGACTCGCAATGCACTCAATTCCTCTCGGACATTCGCCGGCCGCTATTGGCGCTGCACAAGGCCATTCTCGATCACGAGCGGGCAGCGTATGAGAAGGAATTCGGCCCGGTAACGCCAGCGGCTTTCCTGCAGGCGCTCATCAACGGTTCGGGTTTCCGCTGGCTCACGCCGCTCTCAACGGTGATTGCGAACGTCGACGAAATTCTCGACGACAAGGAAGCCGAGGCCACCGACCGGATCGCGGCGGCCGAAGCGGTAGCGGGACTCTTCTCGCCCGACATGCCGAACAATACTTTTCTGCCGCGCTACCTGCCGCTGCTGCATGCCGATCCGGCGATCCTGCATCAGCACGGTCAGGTGTCGCAGTTGTTGCGCGGGATCGAGTCGAAGTAACCGGCTCCCGAATTTCCTCACCATATAAAGTGCGTGGTTCGATCGCGCTTAACCCTGTTCGCACGATGGCGCCTTGTGGGCGTCATCGTGCGATTACCAGGCGTTTTTGGATGCGGACAATGGTTTTACGCCTTATTTCAAGGCAATTTATGCGCGATTCGTAAGAGTGTGTGTCGCGTGCGCGGCTCGTTTGTCATTGAAACGCGTCTGCGATCGAGCCACGTTTGAATTTGCCTGGCTTTGCTGAATAAAACAAAGGTGAGCTTCTGCGGGAGACGTTCCGGGCCGGCTACGAAAACCCGGTCAGCATGCAGCACGAAGCCCTGCTAAGGTAGCCAAACTTTCTTGCGACGCTCATCGTTATGCAAAACTGGCCGCTCCCCGAAAGCTATACGTTTCGCGATCAAACCGTGCGCTTCAACGTGACCGGCAACGGTCCGCCGCTAGTGCTGGTTCACGGCACGCCGTTTTCTTCGTATGTGTGGCACCGCATTGCCCCTCACCTCGCGCAAACGCGCACGATCTACTACTACGATCTGCTCGGCTATGGGCAATCCGAACAGCGCGACGCTCAGGACGTTTCGCTCGGCGTGCAGAACAGGTTGCTTGCGGAATTGCTCGTGCATTGGCGGGTAAATAACCCGGACGTCATCGCGCATGATTTCGGCGGCGCGACTTCATTGCGTGCGCATCTGATCGACGGCTGCGACTATCGCAGTCTCACGCTGATCGATCCGGTGGCGGTCGCGCCGTGGGGTTCGCCGTTCGTGCGGCACGTGCGCGAGCACGGTGATGCGTTCGCCGGCCTGCCGCCGTACATCCACGAGGCAGTGGTCAAGGCGTATGTGCGCGGCGCGATCGCGCGTGAGATTCCGGATCACGAGCTCGCGCCTTATGTAACGCCCTGGCTCGGGGCAACGGGCCAGGCCGCGTTCTACCGGCAAATCGCGCAGATGGATCAGCGCTACACCGACGAGGTCGAAGCGCACTATCCGCACCTACGTTGTCCGGTGCAGATTCTGTGGGGCGAGGAGGACCAGTGGATTCCGCTGGCGCGCGGCCGTCAACTGGCCGCAGCCATACCGGAAGCGCGATTTCAGCCGGTACCGAAGGCCGGCCACCTGATGCAGGAAGACGCGCCGGAAGCGATCGTCGCCGCGGCGCTGCGGTGGCTGGATTAAGGGCGCGCGCCTAGCCGCGTCCTTGCGGCAGGTACGGCATGGGATCGATCGGCTTGCCGTCGCGGCGCAACTCGAAGCCCAGCGAAACTCGCGAGTTCTTTTCGTCGCCCATTTCGGCGATCTGCTGTCCCTGCACGACGATATCGCCGGTTTTGACCAGCAGCTTGCGGTTATGCGAGTAAGCGGTCAGGAAGTCCTTGTTGTGCTGCACGATGATCAGACTGCCGTAACCGTTCAGGCCCATACCCGCATACATCACCTTCCCGTCCGCCGCCGCCCGCACAGGATCGCCCGGCTTGCCGCCGATTTCGATACCCCGCGTTTCGCCCGGCTGGAATCCTTCGACCACGCTGCCGCCCGCGGGCCAGGCCAGCGACACGGCATTCGCATGCCGCGCGGTTTGCTGCGCCACTTCGCGCGCTTCAGCGGCGCTCGGCGCGGGCGACTGGGCGGACTGCGATTGCGGCGCGCCCGCCACCGATGCGCCAGATGCCGCGGCCTGCCGCGCAGCGGCGGAAGCCGCGGCCCCGGAAGCCGCAGCGGCCTTGGCGGCCGCATTAGCCGCATTCACCGCCCGCACCGTTTCCGGCGACGCGACGTGCAACACCTGCCCGCGCTTCAGCCGCGAGGACGCCTTCAATCCATTCCAGGCTTGCAACTGCCCGACACTGCAATGATGATGCTGCGCGATGCGTGCCAAGGTGTCGCCACGTTTCACGCGATACACGAGCGGCGGTGACTTCCTGAGCAGCGCGCTCTGCTCGGCGCTGAGTGCGGCCGGCGTTGCGGCCGCCGCATCGGATGCCGGCGCACTCGCGGCCGGCACGCCGGACGCAACCGCCGCGCCTGATGCGGCGCCTGTCTGCGCACCCTGCTGCCCCACATTCGCACAACCACTGACCGCCAGCGCGACCCATGCGCCGGCCAGACTGGCCAACATCGTTCTGTCGAAACGCTTTCCCATCTTGTTCGACTCCTGCCTCATTCATTGTCGAGCTGGATGCCGCCTTGCCGCGAGCGATGCGCGCGCCCAACCGCCGCGCTGCTTTCCTCGCGACACAGCCAGGCCGCCTCGTGCGGCGCTCATCCATGCCGTGCCGGCCAACCCAACCCCATGCGTTCACGACCTGCCGGATGCCTCGGGCGCACGGATACCGCCCGCAAAAACAGCCGATCTTCTGCGAAAAGGGTCAGATTACCAATTAAAATTCAAGCGGAATTGTAAAGTGCGTTTTATAAAAAACGCGTCAGCTCACATACTTTGATACAAACCTTACGCACGGTATTGCGGACATCGTTGCTCATGCAACGTGTAGCGCGGCGGCGCGTGGCCATTGCAAGAGCGGTCGTTGTTGGACCGAGCGTCAAGCGCCATGCGCGCGCAGGCGCCCCCATCGGTCAGCCATGCGAGCCGCACCCACGGCTACACCTCGGCAACCGCACGATAACGTTTGCTTTAACGGCAAAGCGCCGCCAAAACTTGAATCGGCAGCGGGACCGACATTGAGCGTGGCGGGAGAATGGCGGCCGCGCGAGGACGGATTTGTTTCCGGCCTGCGCGATGGAAGCCGGCTAGCTGTAGTACTGGCCCTGGTACTTCACATAGCCGATCGGATGATGCGTAAAGTGCAGGACAGGCAGAACGGGATTGCGATTGTCTTGAGTGGGATAGGCGCTGGCGTCGGGGATGTATTCGCCTTGGGCTTCGATCGGCTGACCGGTCTGCAGTGCGGGAATCTCATGGGCGAGACCCTCGTTGTCGCCGAAACGCACGGCGACGAATAGCTCGGTGCCCACAAGATTCTCCGTACCGCCCTCGAACTTCACCACCGTGTCGACCTTGATGAGGAAGTGCTGGTGATTGGCGCCGTTGTGATTTTCCGGGCTGGCGAACACCTTGCTGATCGTGCCTTGCACGCACGCCAGCGGCGCGCCGATCGAATGAACGTAACTGTGGTGAGGAAGGATCTGCGTCGCGCGATTGCTCATGAAGTCTCCGTGAAAGGAATCAGCATTGCCTGCGGGGAAAACGTTGGGCGCGCCGTAAGCGGTAAGCCGCGAGCCGTAAGCCAAGAGCAGGCAGCGGCACCGTGAATTCATTTGAACAGAGCACGGCGCGCAAGTTCATCGCACGTTTGCATGGCGCCCACGGTGCCGGACTGCGTTGGCGGCCCTTCACCCCCGCACATGAAAAAGCCGATGCCCTGAGCATCGCCTTGACGCAGCGTCGAGTTGCCCACCCGATAGCGGGCAAGGGCCGGGATCATCGCGCCAATTCGCCGCAGGATGCGTCAAACTACGTGAAGCCATTTCACAAATGACTGATCCGGTATGAACCGCCATATAACGGTTTTCAGTTCCTAAGCATCCCGAACTATGCCCGCGCTATCGTGATGCCCAACGCCTCGAATGGCGCGGTCAGCGCTTCGGCGGTGTTCCGTTCGACTACGATCGTCCCCGCCGCCGTCACATCGGCGATCTTGTACGCCGAGGCCGCGTTGAGTTTTTCCGCCGACGCCAGCACCACCGTCTCCGCCGCGTGCGCGAGGAACGCGCGTTTCACATAGGCCTCTTCCCTGTCGCCCGTGCTCAGGCCCGCTTGCGGATGCACGCCGGTCACGCCCATGAAATACAGGTCGGCGCGAATGTGGCTGAGCGCTTCGATGGCTGCTGCGCCTACGTTGACCATCGAATGCCGGAACAGGCGCCCGCCGATCATGACGACCTCCAGCCCGGCATGGTCCGCCAGTTCGACGGCGACACTCGGGCTATGCGTGACGATCGTCGCGCGCAAGTCGCGTGGCAGATGGCGCGCCAGTTGCACGGCAGTCGTCCCGCCGTCGACAAACGCAATCTGGTCGCGCGCGATCATGCCGGCCGCCGCGCGGCCGATCGCCGCTTTCGACGCCGATTCGATCCGCTCGCGCCCGGCGAAATCCACCGCCGCCGGCGACGCCGGCAGTGCGCCGCCATGCACGCGTTGAAGCTGGCCCTCGGCGGCGAGTTCGCGCAGATCGCGACGGATCGTATCTTCCGACACCTCGAATTCCGCGCTCAAGGTTTTGGCGACGACTTGCCCGTTACGCTTTAGCGCGTCGAGTATCAATTGCTTTCTTTGCGACGTCAGCATCGGCGGCGATTCCTGGCTGGGTTCATGGTTTGCACGAAATTACTTGTTTTTGCACGATATCGCACGATACCATTGATTCGTATGCGGCATGAGCCGATCTCCCAACGCAACAGGATGCGAGCCATGAACGAAATCGCCAGCCGGGTAAGGATTGTCGATGTCGAGGTGCTGTCGGACGACTGGTACGTACTGAAAAAAACCACCTTCGATTACCAGCGCGCCGACGGCAGCTGGCAGCGCCAAAGCCGCGAAACCTACGACCGCGGTAACGGCGCGACGCTGCTGCTATACGATCCGCGCCGGCGCACCGTCGTGCTGACGCGGCAATTCCGCCTGCCGGCGTTCGTCAACGGCCATCACGGCATGCTGATCGAGGCGCCGGCGGGATTGCTGGAGGCCGCGTCGCCGGAAGAACGGATTCGCGCGGAAGTCGAAGAGGAAACGGGCTACCGCGTACACGAAGTGCGCAAGGTATTCGAGGCCTTCATGAGTCCGGGTTCGGTCACGGAGAAACTGCACTTTTTCGTCGCCGAATACGATGCGGTGGCGAAAGTCGGCCAGGGCGGCGGCCTCGCCGACGAAGGCGAAGATATCGAGGTGCTGGAACTGCCGGTGGATGAAGCGCTTGCAATGATCGAGCGTGGCGAAATCGTCGACGGAAAAACCATCATGCTGTTGCAATACGCCAGACTGAATCTGTTGAGGTGACAGCTGGAACGCGACGAGTTTCCGCATTTTCGGACTTATCCTAGCCACCATTAGGAAAAGGACGATAGGTTGAAGAAGGCAATAAAAATATTCTTACGCATTTCCTTGAGGTTGACCGGCGCCGCAGTCAAGGCCGCGCCGGTCGATCGAATGGAAAACCATCTCCGTCAGAATATTTTTAATTCACCGCTTCGAGCGAGGCGGCGAATGAAGCCGAGGTTCAATTGGATTCTCTCAGTTCAGCAAACAGATTCATGAGTGGTTTTTTCTTCGGCACGCTGATTGCCGCCGTCATCATGCTGCTGCTGTGCAATGCCGGTGAATTTTCGCCGTTTATGGCCAAACTGCATGCGTTGCAACAGGTTATCGTGACCGCGCTGATTTCAATCGTCATCGTCGATGCAAAGCCATTCGCCTACAAAACCGTCTGGCGCGAGCGCCGTTGCAGCTTCGTGCTCGATGAGGATATCAACGCCACCCTGCGCGGCAGAACCTTCGGCATTCCGTTCGGCGTGTTAGTCGGCATCCTGATTCAGAATTACGTGGTGAACTGAGCTGAGCGTCAATCCGTTCGGGATCGATACACCCGCCGCTATTCACGATCTTCATTTCGCCCGCATTCGCCGATAATCGGCAGCGCGGCGTTGGCGCGCCATCAATTCAATCGCAACTAGAATTTATGCCGGATCGCCGCCCGCACCACGACCTGCTTCGACGTCGATGAAGGAGACTGGGTACCGGGCGTGAAGGCTTCGTCCAGAATCGAATAGGTTGTGTCGCCTGTCACCTGCTGATATTCGCCCTGAATGTAGACGTCGGTGCGCTTGGACAGGTTGTAGTCCGCCATCAAGCCGAACGAGTGGATTTTCGGCTTTACGCCGCCGGTCGAGGCGTCGTAGGTTTCCATCGTGTACACGTACTGCGCGCCGACGAACAGCATCGGCGAGATCTGATACTTGCCGTTCACCTCGAAGTTCTGATACTTCAGCGAATTCAGCAGCACGCCCGGCGGCGCGAGCGGCGTCACGCCGAGATAGCCGTTGCCGGTCGGGTCCAGATAGTTCGAATTGGTATAGACGAAACCGGCCGTCGCCGGGCCGAACGTATAAGTGATGCCGCCGCCGAACACCCGCATACGGGCGGCGATGAAGCCGGCGTCGTTCGCCGTGACCGCACCATTCGCGCCGTTGCCGGGATTATTGGCCTGCAGATACGCGGCGGCCACCAGCAAGCCGCCATACGCATACTGACCGCCGAAACTGTACGCGCGATTGTTCGCGAAATTGGTGTCGTTGCTGAAGCTGTAGACGCCACCGAATTGAAAGCCGGACAGCGACGGACTGGTGTACTTGACCGCGTTGTCGAGGCGAAACGTGTTGTCCGTGTTGTCGTTATCGTACGGGTGCGAGAAGAGCGAGCCCGCCCAGTTGCCGTTGGCCGTGGTCTGGGCCAGGTAGTCGACCACCGAGTCGTACTGGCGGCCGAACGTCAACGTGCCGAACCGGTCCGCGCTCAAACCGACGAACGCCTGGCGGCCGAACATCCGGCCACCCTGATTCAGCCGCCCGGAACTCACGTCGAAACCGTTTTCCAGCTGGAAAATGGCCTTCAGACCGCCGCCCAGATCCTCGGCGCCTTTCAGCCCCCAGCGGCTGCCTTGCGCAAACCCGCTCGCCAGCTCGTAGACATGGCCACGGCCGACATTGTTGGTGTAGTTGATGCCTTCGTCGAGCACGCCGTAGAGCGTCACGCTCGTCTGCGCCGAGGCCGACGCGGCAAAAGTGGCGGACACAGCGGTGGAGACAGCTAGCGCGAACACTTGCCTGTTCATGACGATCTCCCTGCACTCGAGCAATGGGACAACTCGATCCGGCCGCTTTTGTTCTTGGCGCTTGGACCCGGGACTGACCGCCCCGGATGCGCTTTACGGAAATCCTCACACGCCGTTAGCCTGCCGTCCATTGGGTGTCGTGTCGATATCTCAAATTGTTGCGAAATCTCCACTTGGTGCGACAGCCCCTTTTATCGCAGCGCTCATTCAGGTAAACGATGCAGCGCCCGGCGGTCTTGAGCCGGGCAACGCTCGACGCGCCGTTGACTTGCGCCGCGCGGAGCGGATTTGTCACGGAAAGAAATATAATAGAAGGCTTTTGCGGCGCCGCAGCGGAACTCCGCGCCGACACGAAGGTCATTTTTACTGCTTGCTCGACCGTGGCAATCGCGCCTTGGCATCCGTGCCGGACCGCGGCCGGTTGAGCGCGGCGCCGTGAATCGCGTACGCGCCGCTGTATTCCAATCCAATTTCTAAAAGCCTTGTGAGACGCCTGCCGCGCTGGATCAGCGCGCCGTCGCACGGGGCTTGCTTTGGGCATCACACAATGCAAAAGTCTCAACCCCGTCTGATCGAGCTCGATTTTTTTCGCGGACTGGTCCTTCTGATCATCGTCGTCGATCACATCGGCGGCAGCATCCTGTCGCGTATCACGCTGCACGCCTACGCGCTGTGCGATGCCGCTGAAGTCTTCGTGTTCCTCGGCGGCTTCGCCACCGCCACGGCCTATGCCGCGCTGGCCGAACGGCGCAACGAGACGATCGCGCGCAGCCGCTTCCTGCGGCGCTCGCTGGAAATCTATCGGGCGTTTCTCGTGACCGCCGCCTTGATGCTGCTGGTCAGCGCGGTACTCACCGCGTTGAGCATCGACGGACCGAATCTCGCCACCACGGATCTCGACGACCTGATCGACACCCCGTTCGCCGCGCTGGGCGACATTCTGCTGTTCCGCCGCCAGCCTTATCTGGCTTCCGTGCTGCCCATGTACGCGTTCTTCGCCCTGCTCGTGCCCATGATCCTGCCGCTCGCGCGCAGCAAGCCATGGCTGCTGCTGGCCGGCAGCATCGCGCTGTGGGCCGGGGCTCCGGCCATCGACGCCTACCTGCCCGCCGCGCCGGACATGCACTGGGACTTCAACCCGTTCGCCTGGCAATTGCTGTTCGTGCTCGGCGTGCTGGCCCGCTGCCAGCCGGTCTATCAGCGCATCAGCACGCACCGCCTGAGCTGGCTCGTCAGCGTGCTGGCGTTCGCCGTGGTGGCGGCCGCGGCTTACTACAAGCTCTTTATCGAGCGCGAGCCGCTCGATGCCAGCCTCAAACAGAACCTCTCGTATCTGCGCGCGGTCAATTTTCTCGCCATCGCCTGGCTCGTCGCGAATCTGATTCAGCTCGGCTGGGCGAAGAAGCTCGCGCAATGGATGCCGTGGGTCGGCGTGATCGGACGCAAGGGGCTCTTGTGCTTTATCGCCGGCGCCGTGATCTCGCTCGTGGTCGATTCCGTGCTGTACGCGGCGACGGACGGCTATCTCAACTATCCGCTCGGACTGCTCGCCGATGCGGCAGCAGTCGCCGCACTGTTCGCGGTAGCGCTGGGCGCCGAGCCGCTCAAGCGGCTGGCTGGGCGGCTCTATAACGGGCGGCTGCGCACGTCGCCCTGAGCGACCGTGCGTGCGTGAGTGAGTGCAACCGTGCGCCAGCGCTAGAAATTCCACAGCCGATCCTGATAGCATCACGGCCGCGCGCGACCTGCGCGGCGCGCCTCCTGATCCGACATGCGTCTATTCCTACGTTCCGCACTCGTTGCACTTTACGCCGCGTCCACCAGCGCGCCGACGCTCGCCAGCACCGTCATCAGCCGAAGCTTCTATTCGGACGCGCTCGGCCGCGACTGGTCCTACACGATCTATCTGCCGACCGGCTACCGCCATGACGCCGGCCGCCTGCCCGTGCTCTACCTCCTGCACGGCAACAACGGCGACGCCAACGACTGGATCACGCAAGGCCATCTGCAAACGGCGGCCGACGCGCTGATCGAGCACAAGGCCATGCCTCCGGTCGCGATCGTGATGCCGCAAGGCGGCACGGACTGGTACGTCGATCGCAAGGAGAAGATGGAGACCGCGTTTTTCGACGATCTGCTGCCCGAAATCGAAGCGCACTACGCGGTCGCGACACAGCGCAGCGGACGGATGATCGGCGGCGTCTCGATGGGCGGCTTCGGCGCGCTGCGGTACGCGATGACGCAGCCGGAACGCTTTTGCGGCGCGCTGCTGCTCAGCCCCGCGATCTATGCGAATGAACCACCGCGCGCCTCGGCGGCACGCCGCGTCGGAGTGTTCGGCGAGCGCGAGTTCGATGCGCGTGTCTGGCACGAGCTCAATTATCCGGCGCAGTGGGAACGCTACATGAGCCGGCCGTATCGCCTGCCGGTGTTCATCGCTGCAGGCGACGACGACCTCGCGATCCAGGCCGAGGCATCGTCGCTCTATACGCACCTCCGGCTGTCGGGAAATCCCGCGGCGCTGCGCATCATCGACGGCGGCCACACCTGGGACGTCTGGAGTGCGCTGCTGCCCGCCGCGCTGAAATACACGCTTGGCTGCGTAAAGCCTGCGCCGCAGGAACATCCGTCGAATCAGCGACCCTGAACGGATCAGGCGTCGCGGCAGACCGGACCGGGCAACACCGTGCAACTATTGCACGAGGTCGGTCCACAACACCATCAGCACGGTCATCAGCGCGGGGCCGATGAAAATACCGAGCAGCCCGAACGTTTCCGCTCCGCCGAGAATGCCGAACAGCACCAGCAGGAACGGCAACCGCGTCGAGTTGCCGATCAGCACCGGCCGCACGAAGTGCTCGGCGACGAACACCACGACCGAGCCGAACACGGCAAGGCCGATGGCCGCCGCCACCGAGCCTTGCGACATCAGCCACACAGCCGCGATGGCAAAGGTGATCGGCGCGCAGAACGGCAGCATCGCCGCGATCGCGGTAATGAACGCGAGCAGCGCAACGTGCGGCAAGCCGGTCACGAAGTAGGCGACGCCCATCAACGCGCCTTCGCCGAGTCCGACCACGACCAGTCCCGAGACAGTGCCGCGCACCGCCGCGGCCATGCGTTGAAGAAGCTGCGCGCCGTCGTCGCCGAAACCCCGCCGCACGCCTTTGAGCAGCGAGCCCGACAAACGCGGGCCTGCCTGAAAGATCACGAACAGCGTGACCAGCATGAACGCGAACACCGTGACGGCATGCACCGCACGCGCGCCGAAGTGCCGGCCGAGCGTCACGACCGCCGGACTATGCAGTCCTTTCATGGCGGCCGACTCGCGCAGCGGCTGAGCGAGGTTGGCCTGCCACCAGCCTGAAATCTGTTGCACGCCGAACGGCAGGTGCTGGATGAAGTCCGGCAGCGGAATGCCGTTTTCCTGCACGGTCTTGAACCACTCGTTCAGGTCATGCGCTTCGCGAAGCGCCTGAGCAATGCCGATACCCACAGGCAGCACCACCAGCAACGCGATCAGCAGCGTGAGCACCGCCGCGATCAGCGTCGTGCGGCCGGTGAACCAGCGGTTGCCCTCGACCTTGCGCAACAGCGGCCACAGCGCGATGGCGATCACGCCGGCCCAGGCGACCACCGCGATGAAATCGCGCACCACCCACAGCGCCAGCAGCACGAGCCCGATGTACAGCACGAGCGAGGCCGTTTTCTGCTTCTTCGGGCGGTCTTGCGCTTCGGGCGGTTCAGGAGGTGCGACTGGTGAGGATGAAATCATGTGAGCTCTTATGGTTCTGGGAAGACGTCCCATCAGGGACTTGTTCGGGGCGTGTGCGAGCCGACCGAAAAAATGCAAAACCGCTACACTGGCGCTGCACGGTCGCTCATCAATAACCACATCTTAAAGGAAGCACCGGCGCCCTTTGCGGGCAGCGGCCTTGTCTCACCGCGTACAACACTGCGTTGCAAAAATCCGGCCTATTACCGTCATAGCAAGACCGCGGCCCGCAAAGCCCCGTCTTATCGGCATAGCTCGAATGTCAAGTTTCATTGTTGCTGTTTCAAGAACAGTGTTTCAACGGCGACACAATGGCTATCCGGCGCGCGTCGGACTACATTCGGCACACCACAATACGGAGCCGACGACGATGACCCTAGAGTCCATCCCCCTGGACGGTGCCAATGGCGTACGCATCGAAATTCTCGAGCGCTCCGACACGACGCTGGTGATTCGCTGGGTCGAGCCGGGACGATGTCATTACGGTGAGCAACGGTGGCGGCGCAGGTCCGCACACACGTCAGGAACCTGCGCGGTGTCCCGCCGCAAGATTCGCCGCGGCGACGCGGTGTTCAAACCGGCCGAGCGGCCGGCGCCTTCCAATGCCTCCGCGATGATTTGCGCTGAACTTCTGGAGTGCGCCGAGGACTGATGCCTCAATCCCCTGCCGGCGTCGCGCGCGTTGACTCGACGCGCCCGATCCGCTCGGCGGAACCACCCACATAGCGGCACGCAACGCATGCGCCCCGCATCGCGCGGTGGGTAAAACACCCTTTGATTGCGGCTCTTCGCCACGTGCGTTAAGGTGGACCTCATTGCGCCGTGTCACCCTGCCGTGCCACGCCCGGCGGTATCGTGACGCGCACTTCCACCACCGCGCCGTGCCCCTCGCGGCGCCGTTTGAGGGCATACCATGGCCGAAGACACGCCGGACACCCGCGCGGCAACTGCGCCTCCCGCACCACTCGTCGCACCGCAGCAATTCTCCCTCGACGTCCTGCTGGAAAAATACGCGAAAGGCGACGAGCAATCGGCCGACGACGTGTTCAAACGCGTCGCGCGCGGCGTGGCCGAGGCGGAACCGCCGGCGCTGCGCGAATCGGTCGAGGCACTCTTCGTCGACAATCTGCGGCACGGTGCGCTTGGCGCCGGCCGCATCATGAGCGCGGCGGGCACCGGCATTGCGGCCACGCTGATCAATTGCTTCGTGCAGCCTGTGGGCGACTCGATTCAGGGTGTCGACGAACAAGGCTTGCCCGGCATTTACGTCGCCCTGCTGCAGGCCGCGGAAACCATGCGGCGCGGCGGCGGCGTCGGCTACAACTTCTCGGCGATCCGGCCCAAGGGCGCGCGCGTTCACACCACCAGTTCGTCGGCGTCCGGACCGTGCAGTTATATGGACGTGTTCGACGCGTCGTGCCGCACGGTCGAGAGCGCCGGTTCGCGGCGTGGCGCGCAGATGGCCGTGCTCGACTGCAATCACCCCGATTTGCTGGAGTTCATCGAGGCCAAACATTCGAAAGGCCGCTGGAACAACTTCAACGTCTCCGTCGGCGTGACCGATGAATTCATGCGCGCCGTCGAAGAAGATCAACCCTGGCAACTCGTGCATCGCGCCGAGCCCTCACCGGCGCAGCGTGCGGCCGACGACGTGCGGCAGCGCGAAGACGGACTGTGGGTCTACAGCGAACGCCCCGCGCGCGCGATCTGGGATCGCATCATGCGCTCCACTTACGACGTCGCGGAGCCCGGCATCGTGTTCATCTCGCGCATGAACGAGGACAACAATCTGCGCGCCGTCGAAACCATCCGCGCCACCAATCCGTGTGGCGAACAGCCGTTGCCGGCCTATGGCTGCTGCAACCTCGGGCCGCTGAACCTCACGCGTTTCGTGATCGACCCGTTCGCGCAGATCAAAGGCCGCAAGCCGTCGTTCGACTGGGACGGCCTCGCGAGGCGCACGCGCACGCAGGTGCGCTTTCTCGACAACGTGCTCGACGTCACGCTGTGGCCACTTCAACAGCAATACGAGGAGTCGCGCGCCAAGCGGCGCATCGGCGTGGGCTTCACGGGCCTCGGCGACACGCTCGTCATGCTCGGCTTGCGCTACAACTCGCAGGAAGGCCGCGACTTCGCCGTGCGCATCGCGCAACTCATGCGCGACGAGGCGTATCGCGCATCCGTGGAACTGGCGCGCGAGCGCGGCGCGTTTCCGCTTTTCGACGCGGCGCGCTATCTGGAAGCCGGCACCTTCGCCTCGCGCCTGCCCGAGGACATCAAGCAGGCGATTCGCCGCGACGGCATTCGCAACAGCCATCTGCTGTCCATCGCGCCGACCGGCACGGTGAGCCTCGCGTTCGCGGACAACGCGTCGAACGGCATCGAGCCGGCCTTCTCGTGGACCTACACGCGCATGAAGGTGATGGCCGATGGCAGCCGCGAATCGTTCGACGTCGAAGACTACGCGTATCGCCTTTATCGCGAGCTCGGCGGCGATGTCGGCAGGCTGCCGGACTATTTCGTCAGCGCGCTGGAAATGTCGGCGCGCGATCATCTCGACATGATGGCCGCCGTGCAGCCGTACGTGGACACGTCGATCTCGAAGACCGTGAACGTGCCTGCCGACTATCCGTTCGAAGCGTTCGAAAGCCTCTACTTCGACGCATGGAAAAACGGGCTCAAGGGTCTCGCCACCTATCGGCCCAACGAGACGCTCGGCGCGGTGCTCAGCGTGAGCCCGCCGCAAGCCGACGACACGCTGGCCGAGAGCGATCTCGATCCGCTGCGTATCGCAATCGATCATCGACCTAAAGGCGAGTTGCCGGCGATCATCGAGAAAGTCGAGTATCTGACCCAGGCGGGCAAGAAGTCGCTCTACGTGGCGGTGTCGTTCATCGAGGTCACGGGGCGGCTGGGCGGTGAAGACGTCACTATCGAGCGGCCTATCGAGTTCTTCATTCCGACCGGCCAGCGCGACGAATCGCAGCAATGGATCACGGCGACGATGCGTTCGCTCTCGCTGGCGGCGCGCGGCGGTTTTGTCGCGCGAAACCTGCAGGATATGCGCAAGGTTTCGTGGGACCGCGGGCAGGTTCGGCTCGGCGAAGTGCAGCGTCTGGACGGGCACCGCACGCCGCGCTGGCACGATTCGGAGGTGGCCGCCCTCGCCTTTGCGATCCAGCAGATTCTGCATCGGCGCGGCTTTCTCGACGCCGAGGGCAATCAGGTGTCCTCGCGCATGCTCGCGCGTCTGCCGCGCGGACAGATGCGGGCCGAGACGGCGTTGCCGGCGGATTTCGGCATTCGTCCGCATCCCGTCGAAACCGACGCCGGCGCTCTCGCATTGACGCAGCCTGGCGGCGCGCAAGGGCTGCATACGATGCTTGGACGCAAATGCGGGTCGTGCGGGGCGAACGCGGTGATTCGCAAGGATGGGTGCGACTTTTGTACGGCGTGCGGTGAAGTGGGTGCGTGCGGGTAGGACGACGGCCCGCACCGCATGGTGCGGCCTGTGGACGATCTCGCGGCGCAACGCCGCATCGTCGTACAGACGCTGGCGCCGCGAGGCGTTAGCGTTGCGGAAGCCACCGGCGCACCCGAGACACCGCAGTGGCTCGGGACCACTTCCGCCGATCTGATCGTGATTTCAATCACGCTGGCGAGACTGGAGCCGTTCGTCGAATCGGCGAATTACCCTCTCAGGTCCCTTTGTCCAATCTCGCAATTATCGGGTCAATTTCTGCCACTTTTGCCTACGACCGTCGGCGTTCGACAATCATTCACCGATAACGGTTGAGCAAGCATGCGCGCTTTATTCGTGTGCGGGTGTTTTAGAAGGCCAGGAATTTCATGCAAAAACATTTCAGCAAAGCAATCGAATGCAGCCTCGCACATTCGAAGGAAAATTTATGATTCTGGTAACGGGCGGCGCCGGTTTTATCGGCGCCAATTTCGTGCTCGACTGGCTCAACGCGTCGGACGAAGCGGTACTGAACGTGGACAAGCTGACGTACGCCGGCAATCTGGGTACGCTCAAGTCGCAACAGGGCAACCCGAAGCATATCTTCGTGCGCGCGGATATCTGCGATCGCAGCGCGCTCGACGCTTTGTTCGCCGAGCACAAACCGCGTGCGGTGCTGCACTTCGCCGCGGAAAGCCACGTTGACCGTTCGATTCATGGACCGGCTGATTTCGTGCAGACGAATGTGGTCGGCACCTTCACGCTGCTCGAAGCGACCCGCCAGTACTGGAATGCGCTCGGCGAGGCCGACAAGGCCGCTTTCCGCTTCCTGCATGTGTCGACCGACGAAGTGTTCGGCTCGCTGTCCGCTACCGATCCACAATTTTCCGAAACCACGCCGTACGCGCCGAACAGCCCTTACTCGGCGACCAAGGCGGGTTCGGACCATCTGGTGCGCGCGTATCACCATACGTATGGCCTGCCGGTGCTCACCACGAACTGCTCCAACAACTACGGTCCGTATCAGTTCCCCGAGAAGCTGATTCCGCTGATGATCGCCAACGCGCTCGCGGGCAAGGCGCTGCCGGTGTACGGCGACGGCCAGAACGTGCGCGACTGGCTGTATGTAGGCGACCACTGCAGCGCGATCCGCGAAGTGCTCGCGCGCGGCACGCCGGGCGAGACGTACAACGTGGGCGGCTGGAACGAGAAGAAGAACCTCGAAGTGGTTCACACGCTATGCGACCTGCTCGACCAGTTGCGTCCGAAGGCGGGCGCTTCGTACCGCGACCAGATCACTTACGTGAAGGATCGTCCGGGCCACGACCGCCGTTATGCGATCGACGCCCGCAAGCTCGAACGCGAGCTTGGCTGGAAGCCGGCGGAGACGTTCGAAACGGGCCTCGCGAAAACGGTGCAGTGGTATCTGGACAACCAGGTGTGGTCGGACGAAGTCGCCTCGGGCGAATACCGCAAATGGGTTGAGACCAACTACGCGCAACGCGCGTAAGGGCACGGCAATGGCGCGCAAAGGCATTATTCTCGCGGGCGGTTCGGGCACGCGCCTGTATCCGATCACGCACGTCGTATCCAAGCAGTTGCTGCCGGTGTACGACAAACCGATGATCTACTACCCGCTGTCCACGCTGATGGTGGCGGGCATCCGGGACGTGCTGATCATATCGACGCCACAGGACACGCCGCGCTTCGAGGCGATGCTCGGCGACGGCAGCCAGTGGGGGATGAATATCCAGTACGCGGTGCAGCCTTCGCCGGACGGGCTCGCGCAGGCGTTCATCATCGGCCGGGATTTCGTGGGTAACGATCCGTCGGCGCTGATTCTCGGCGACAACATTTTCTACGGTCACGATCTGGCGAAGCAGCTGGAAAACGCCAACGACAAAACCGAAGGCGCCACTGTCTTTGCGTACCACGTGCACGACCCGGAACGGTATGGCGTGGTCGAGTTCGACCGCGAGTTCCGTGCGCTTTCGATCGAGGAGAAGCCCGCGAAACCGCGCTCGAACTATGCGGTCACGGGTCTCTATTTCTACGACAAGCAGGTGTGCGACATTGCCGCGGACATCAAGCCGTCGCCGCGTGGCGAGCTTGAAATCACCGACGTCAACTCGCGTTATCTCGCCAACGCAGCGCTCAATGTCGAGATCATGGGCCGCGGTTACGCCTGGCTCGATACGGGCACGCACGACTCGTTGATCGAAGCGGCGACCTTCATCGCCACGCTGCAGAAGCGTCAGGGACTGGTGGTCGCGTGTCCCGAAGAGATTGCGTACCGGCGGCAATGGATCGACGGCGAACAATTGCAGGCTCTCGCCAAACCTCTCGTCAAGAATGCTTACGGCAAGTATCTGCAAAGCCTTCTTACGGAGCAGGTGGCGTGGCAATCAAGTTAATCGCAAGCGCGTTACGTCGCAAACCGAAATGAAATTCTTCGACCTGTCAGGAGCGGCAGTGAGACCTTTGCGCGCGTGTTTGCTGTGTCTTTTTGCAATGTCCACGTCCGGCTTCGCTCAATATCACACCGCATCGAGCCGGCAAACCGCTCAGTCGACTTATTCCACCGGCAATGCGAGCGACCTGGACTATACGTCGGTTGATCCGGCCACATTGACCTCTTACTCATCGATCGGTTTGCCTGTGCCGGAGGACTCGAACACGTCGAAATTGGGGCATTACAGGCGTCGCTATGCGGACCACCAACGTCGTCGGGACCTCGACGACAAGAAGGACGCCAACAGTTCGCCTTACGCGCCACCCAGCCTGACCAAGGAAGCGACCGTAGGGAAGGATTTGATAGATGAGCCGGATTACCTCACCGACATGATGCTTGAATCCGCATCGGAAAGCGGCGACGATCTTGCACTTGGCGACAAAAACAAAAAAGGGCGTCAATTGAAGTTTCAAATGTCAAAGAAGCGCGCACTTCAATCGTCGCTTCTATCCCAAGGCAGTTCGGCGGACACGAGTAACCTTGCGTCCTATTCCGAAATGACTTCAACGCATGGCGACACTGATGCGCCGTCCGGCAATAAGCGCTTCAGGCTAAGCCCCGCAATGAAGTCTTACAAAAGCATGCTCGGCGGCGCGGACGCCAACTGACAAAGCGCTTTCCGAACAAATACGCTGCTCATTCCACCTCCGCTAATACGGCTTGCGACGCTAATCGTGGTCCCCGCCGGCAGGACTGCCCTTCGCGAGGCGTACCGATCGCGCGCGTAAATGCTTGCTCAAGGCTCGTCGAAGCCCGCCGTTCCGAACTGGTAGACTAAGGCGCTGCCTGCCTTGGAGCCATCGTGCGAGATTCGCGAACACTGACACGCTTACGGAACATTGGCGAAAGTCTCGCCCTGGTGTTCCTTGCCATGGCCGTTTGCATTGCCGTCGTGATCAGCAAGGTCTGTGGCGGCGTAGGTCGCCTGTGGGGACGCCGTAAGCGTCGCCCTCCGCAGGACGGTGCAATGGACGATTACGTGCGGTCGCTGCAGGAGGCACGCACGAGGAGTGCGTCGGCAGATCGGATCGAGCATGGTCTGAGAACGCCGAACGGATCCGACCAGCAGTTGGAGCGATCGGCTAACCACGAGAATGCCTCGGCTCCGCGCTGCGCGGCCGAAGACGCTCACGGCCGGGACTGAGCGCAAGATCAGAACTCGGTCTTGCACGCGCCGACACCGGAAGCCAACTTACTGATCAAGAGTGGGCGCATCGCGGAGATCCTGAACCACGTTGTCTTGCACAGAAACCCTCCCCGGATTGTCGGAGCGAATCCAGGCAGTAATCCTCGCCGCGTTTTTCTGCCCCGCTTCAGTGGAGAGCAAATTTGCGGACTGAGTCGTGTCAGTCGAAACAAAAATCCGGTTTCTGGCAACCTGCCATTGCCTGGAAAGACTTCCCGGGCCAATCCAGATTGCGTAATAGCAATCGCCAATCAACTGGTTCTCGTCAATTCGGCCAAAATTCCATCCCTTGCTTGCCGAATTGGCGCCCGTTACGATGTGGCTGCCCCGCCCCAGCATCTGTTCTTTTCTCACCCGTCCACCCGCGACCCATTGGGGAGAAAAACTTTTATTCTGGTAAATCTCCGCATTCCCAGCACAGTAGAAGTGAATATTATTGCATTTATACAAAATATTATTCATTACCCTGATACCGCGATTCCGCTCGGAGATCCAGATCCCACCTACCTCCGCATATCTGCTATTGGACGCGATAGCGCATTGATTCAACGCGTTATGGTGGATATCCACGTTCAGATTCGAGTTATTCACACCGTTAGCATAGAAAAACTCGGAAGACCGGTCCACTGTATCTCTGGCCAGTAGAATGCCAATGGCGTCGGTTCTCGATATCCTGTTGAAACAGACCTCGCCTCCCGACACGCCCCCAAGAAAAATTCCCCGAGCAGCACCATCCTCGCAAATATTATTCGCTATTCTGACGTTCGAGCTATATTTCTCACCCGCGCTATTTCCGACGTAGGATTCATCATTTCCCGTGAACCACGTTACGGCGACACAGTCGTCGCCCGGCAAGCTCACGCGGTTGGAAATAATGCGTATATCGTCTCCGCAACCCTGACAGGTTATGCCGTCTGCTTTGGTGTGATGGACATAATTATCGTGGATATAAACATGGGTCGATTTTTGTACCCAGATCCCCGCCGACCAGCTTCCATCGATCTCAATTCCGGAAATCTCCAGTCCCCGAGCCCCCTCCACATAAATCGAAAAATTGTTGTCGATTCTTGCAGAGGGCGCCGATACATAAGCGATTTTTCCATGACTCAATTTCAGATTCTGACATCCACCTAAGCTGGACGAAGATTTGAAGGTGAGCCCCGACGGCGAAGGACCTGTCGGGGTAGGACGGTCTACCAGCAGGGTTGAACCGTTCAGATCCAATGCTGCGTTTTTTAAATCAACGAATACGAGCGGCCTGACGCGATAGACCTTTCCCTTTCCGGCCACGACCGTGACGCCGGACCGCATGGCACGCGTGAAATATTCCGTATCGTCGTCAACTCCGTTACCCTTCGCACCCAGCTCGTCGATACGCACGCTGCTCTTTTTACCGTCTGGCCTTGCAATGCCGGAAGAAGCAGATGCATCGCTTTCTGCCGGTCGCGCCAAAGAGGGCAACAGACAATACACCCCGGTCAGGATAACTTTCACAACGGAGCGTCTTTTCTCCAGGCGATCGACCAGTTTCATCGGCTCTCCGTCGACCGCGAACCGAACGTCTTCGCCGGCTGAACGGCCTCCTCCACCAGTTCGTCAGTCAGCGGTTGCGAGGCGGGCATCATTGCGGCATACACCCCCTCGTGTTGGGCCGCTATCTCGTCCCAGGTAGGCGCAATCGTCCTTCTCACCGGTGGACTCCATGGTCGCGTCCAGTCCAGAATCCTCGCCGCTATGTTGGCAGGATCATCGTCTGCGGGAACCAGCAACACACGCTCGTCATTCGAAGGCTCATAACCTGTTCCACACTGCTCGAACTCGTCCTGCGCGCCCGGAAACGTGGAAAGAACCTGCGTGCCCAGCTCGGCCGAGTACCAGAAACTTCCTCGTCTTGCCGAAAGACCATCAGAGAACAGCTGAAGAACTACGTCACACGCAGAAAGCCGTAACGCCAGTTCATCCGCCCGCTCGACATAGCCGCACAATTCGACATTGCCTTCGAGCCGATACTCCGCGATTTTCTTGCGAAAATTTTCACGTTTCTCGTCGTGCCCATCCGGAAAATCGCCGCACATAACCAGATTCACTGCGCAACCTTTGTTCAGCAGCGCTTTGACAATATGGAGCATTTTTTCCGGCTGTTTCCATTCATAGACGAATCCGAAAAAGCCTAGCACCAACTGGCGAGCGGACTCGCCGTGGCCGAGCCTGCTTCTTCCGAGGCCCAGCCGCGACAGTGCGCTTTCACGTGCCGCCAGAATATCCGCTGTTTCAAGCTCTGGAATATCAACATTCACGGCGATCGGAATGACCACCTGTTGTTGAGCGCTCCTCGTATACTTTGCAATCCGTGAACTTAAAAATGCTTTTCGTTCCCGTTCAGAGGCAAAGATCAGGACGTCTGCCAGAAGAATCGTCAAATAGACGCTTGCACGGCGCAACACGTGCATGCTTCGCCATTCGTGCAACGTGATAGCCAGGCGGCTCGATCGAAAAAAGAGCCGACCTATGACTGGCACGACGCCAGGCATGACCGATGTCCCCCACCCCTCAACCGGATACTGGATATGTACAATGTTCGATCGGTTAAAGAATCGAAGAAATCCAAACCATTTAAATATACTCGCCGGTTTGAATCTCGAATGAACAAAGCCAATCTTCGAGCCGAGCGTTGCGCGTCGGCCCAGAGCTGCTGCCACTTGTTCCGCATAGTCCCCGATACCGTCACGATCAATTGCGGGATCGTGACCAACCACATAGTCGACATGAATCATATTGTCCTCGATAAATCGGGGCCACCTACTCCATAAACCCCGCGGTGCCCACCGCCTCTGCGTGCGGAATGACGGCTTGATACATCTGCAGCATCTTTTCGTTCATCGCCTGGGATTTAAAAACGCTGGTATAGCGCTCACGCGCTGCATCCCTCAAGTGGGCCAGGTGTTCAAGCTTCAGCTCAGCGAAGAAAGCCACCGCCTTCTCTGTATTTTCAAAATCGAGGTGATAACCGCTAATCCTGTGTTCCACGATATCCGGCAACGCTCCCGCCACGTTGCATATCACCGGCGTGCCCGATCGGAGTGCTTCGACAGCAACGAGGCCAAAACCTTCCCAACGTGAAGGCACCACGAGAGCGTCGGCGAGCTCATAAAAAAGCTGCAGCGCATCCCGTTCCTGCCAGCCAATGATTTGCACATTCTCAGGACACGATCCGCGAACCTGCGCCCACCAACCGGAATTGACAACAGCCTCCCCGACTATCGTCAACTCGATATCGTTTCGCGCAGCCGACCGAAGCGCATTGAACAATAGATCGATACCCTTCTGGTAATCCAGCCTGCCGACGAATAACAGGCGTATCGCGCGGCCTTCGCGTGAGATGACCCGATTCCGCAGCGCGTCCGACACGACATCCGAAATTCCGCTTACGATCAGTTCCAGCTTATGTTCTGGCAAGCCGGCGTTGAGTGCGGCGGTGTACTCGTGCTCGGAAATGCAAACGATCTTGTGGCACGCTACCGCCAGCATCGTTTCGATCTTTTTCCACAGCCAGTTCGTACGTTCTGCACCCTGGCGCAGATAGGACCAACCGTGCGGACAATAGACAACCTTCGTCTCCTTGCGTAAAGCCATCAACACAACGCGACCAATGGCGCCGGCAAAAGAACTGTGCAAATGGATAACGTCTGGCGCCTGCGTCTTGACGAGCTTGAGAATCGCCACGCAGAGATTCAGCATCGTAGAGAAAGAACGGCCTTTTCTCCTGAATTCCCAGACAACGGCTTCGTGAAACTCGCTTCGCCCGCCCGCTCCGTCGCGGGGGACGATGATGTGGACATTGTCCGCTCCGTAAAGACCCACCTGGAACGGAATAATCTCCGCCAAATAGGATTCGATGCCGCCCTTCAGCGTCTCGCATACGTGCACTATTTTCATCAGGTCCCCCCGATTGCATCTCGAGCCAGAATCAAACTCACTTGCTGGGCAATGTAGTTTTTCGAGGTCAGCGTTTCCTTGCGCGCACGCTCGAACGCCGCACGCTGATAACTCCGTCGCGCCGAGACATCCGTGGCAAATCTCCTGACTTGCGAACCAAGCGATTCGGCACTACCCGTCTCGTAGTACATCACTTCGCCATCTTCGAAATAGTCAGTCAGGCCTCCGGTATTTGCCGCGATGACAGGCACGCCCAGAAATGCCGCTTCCAGTACGCAGGTAATGCCGGACGCGTGCATGTTGCTTTTCAGCGGCACCACGACGAGGTCCGCCCATGCATACGCGTCCTTTACCTCACCGAGCGAATTCGCGGACTCTATTTCCCATTCATCCGGATATGACGCAACCGATTTCTTGAAGGTACGGCTAAGCACTCGTACGCGGATGTCACTCACTTCGGAGAGAGCCGCACAAAACGTGTTCCAGTCTCGATGTTCGTCATTACCGATCGCAAGAACTCTCACTGCCGAATCGTCCCGAATAGCCGGAAGCTCCTCAGTCAAAAAGCTGTCGCGACAAATGCCGAATTTCACCGATCTCGCGTTGATCCGGCTGTCGAGCTGGTTCAACCAGTCCTGGTTCTGGCTGGACAACGTGATGACCAGATCCGCCTTCCTCAACACAGCTCCGAGAATCCTTGCGCCGAACTTACTCTGCTGTTTCAGCACGTCTGGGGTCCAGATAATCTGGCACACGGTCCTCGCTTTGATCAGCCACGGGAAAACTGTTCTCAACAGCAGAACAGAGAACGTCTCTTTATCCGTATGGGTAAAGATGTAGTCCGCTTTTGCCATTCCCCTGATATTTCTCAGCGCATGTACGAGATCGGCACGAAATATCCTGGATACAATTTTTCTGAAAATACGGGAAAGGGGGTTTTCGTTAAACGACTTCGAATAAAGCACGTCGAATCCAGACTCCTCCAGATAATGATATCCATAGGGCGTTCTGTCCGGCCTGAGGCCTTCGTCGAATGACTTCTTCCAGTTCTCAACGGAAATCTCAGCCCAAAGCAATACGAATGCTGTGCGCACGGCTCACACTCCGCTGGCAGAGAGGACCACATTCGGAAGTGCCTTCGTCCAGCACTCGTAATAACCTGAGTTTTTGCCATACGAGTTATCAATCAGAACAATTTCTTTGTCCAGCAAGGCACCGAGAATGTGCCCATGCAATCTCGATGTCACAACGCGCTCGTATTTCGAGAAGAAATGCACATTCGCCTCGATAATTGAGCGCACCACCGGCAGGTACATTTTCCATGGACGAACCACCCTGACCGGAGCCATTCCCGCTAAGCGATGAAATTTGGTCGACCACTGTTCGAGAAACGGCGCCGAAAACTTCTGCAAATCGTTCCAATCTCCTTGAAAGTCCCGCCCAGGGACCGGCAGTTCCGAAACTTGCGAAGCCTGCGGCTGCTCTTTGTCTCCACGAATCAACCAGAGCGTACCGTTCGCTGCATCGCGCATTGCCGGTTTGAACGGTGATGATCCGTAGAGCCAATGCGCCATGTCGGGCAACAAATACACTTTGTCGCTCAGAAAATCCGCGGCAAACTTGTAGCTTTTTTCGTCTCGAACACAGATATGTAGATTTTTATGCCTTTTGAAAATTGCAGCCGATTCCTTGGCCTTCTTCACATCAGAAAAGTGGATCGTCTGCGGCAGGAGAACAATCTTATTGTCGGGAAATTGACTTACGATCTGTTCACGAAAGGACTGATGCCACGGATAAAGGTCACCGAAGTTACCTCCCCCCTGCAATACGATCGCCCTGTCGCCAACCGTATTTCTGGAAAGCTGCGACTTTTCCTTCAGACTGAATCGGTCATCGATGATGATATTGTTATCACGAAAGAAATTTTCACTCCCCTGAAATATCAGCAGATCCCCGATGTTGAAATAAACGGGATAGTCGGCAAATATTATGTGCTCGCCTTGCGGAATGATTTCCAGCAACGACGTCAGTTTGTTTTTTAGTGAATTCATTTAGCCTCCCCGTTTTAAAAAACCTAATGCCCCGCCCCAATCGGTGCGTGAAGGCATCCAATTTTCAGATCGCGTTTCAAAAGCGCCCTTGAACATGACCCACGCTACAGTGAGTTTTAGAACGGAGGACATCAGAATCCCGGTCGCAACGCCGACTACACCGAACTGCAACCCGAGCAGATAGGCAAATACAATCGCAGACAAGCCACCCACCAGTTGGCGAACCGCCCCCTTGTGCGGTTCGCCAACCGCACTGAACGCCTGAGAAACAATCAGGCTTCCACCCGCTACACAGGAATCAATTGAGAGAATGCACAGGACCTTGAGGAATCGGGAAATCTCCACGTTCGTGATAAAGAACGAGGACAGCATGACCGGTGTCAGGCACGCCGCCATCAGCACCGACAAAACCGTGATATATCGGAAATTGACGGCAGTTTGTTCCACCACTGCATTTCTTGATTTCCCAATCGCCTTTGCCAGCAGCACCTGACTCAACGAAATCGGAATTTGGCCTACGCCCCGCGCAATTGCTGCGACGATCGTATAGATGCCTACCTCCCGCATCGGCATGGACAGTGCGATTAACGCGATCTTGTCCACCTGCCAAACCAGGATGTTCATTACATCGCCAATCCAGTACAGCGAGGCGAGACGGCCGAGTTCGCGTACATCCTTCCGTCCCAACACGCCTCTATTTTTATATTCCTTGATGCACACGACGATCGTGAATGCACTGCTTGCTAGTGATCCAGCGGCGTAGGCAGCCAGATAAGCTTGCGTTTCCACCACCGAGAACAGACCGAAAACGAGAATTCCCACCGCGGTCACCGCTGGCGACATCAATCGCGAGACACTAAATACATGGAACAGCTTTTCGGTTTGACAGGCACCCGAAAACAGCGCGTAGACGATCGTAGAATCGGTCAGAACGATGGTCCAAATCGTCACCAGCGTCCTATCGGCCGAAATTTTGCTTGCGATATACGGTGCAATTGTCAAGCTGACGAGCGTGCCTGCGCCAAGGGAGAAAATGGCGCAGACAATCAAACATTTAAAGAGACTTTCCGCGCGTTCAGGGAACCGTTGCGTCAGATAAACGAACCCCAGATGAAGCCCAAAACAGCATATCGAAGCTAATAAGGGCGGATACGTCATAATCGCCGTCACCGCGCCGCGCGTATTTAGACCGGCGAACAGCGACGTAAGGGCTACATTGCCGAAATTCAGCCCCAATATCGCGACGTTCGATCCCAGCGCCTGACGGAATAGTGAATTGAAGTGTCGCGTCATATCCGCACTCTCATTGAGTTCGCGGTAGCCATTCGCCTCGAACCACGGTTAAACACCCATTCAATCAAGGCAACGAAAATCACCAGGAACAAGTACCGATTGGTATAAAACACCGCCAATACAGGGTCACCGTTTCTAAATAGAAACCAGCAATACATGATGAAAATCATGTATGCGCTCAGGAAACTCCAACTCTTTCGGGTTCGATTTTTCAACCAACGGTCAACACGGCCGATCAGGTATCCAAGCGCAATACCATACGGAATCAGACCAATCCAGCCAAATACCAGAAAGGCGTAACCAAAAATTGTCGGCGGAATTCCCCAGCCGGAAATTCCCATTGATCGCTCAACCAGAATGTGGTCCAGGGGGACATATGAATCGAACGGCATGAAAGGCGAGACGAGCGCCATGACATGAAGCCAGCCATAGTCGTAATCGGTCAGTCCGATGCCATTCTGGTACACGTTGATAATCTGATCGAGCACCCAGAATTCGGAGGTGTCGAGTAGCGCCAACGGAACCGCAGCGGCATCGCCCGGCTGAAATCCGGATCTGACGAGAAACAGCAGGAAGAGCATTCCCGCGGCCGCAAAACCGATCAGGGCGAGCTTTTGCAGTCTAACCACGGACTTTCTTGCAACCAGCGTGACGATAATCGCCATCAATACGTCAAACGCATACTCGCGCTTGATGAAGCAGACCGCCATCACCAATGAGATGCCGCACAAAATGGAATAAGAAATAACCATTTTGCGCGATTTGCGAAGCGCAAACAGCGCCGCACTGACGATAGCAAATCCCGAAATCAGCGTGTAGATCGACCCATTCTTGCTTGCAGATCCCACCTCGTCCTGAGTTGCCGCGAAATAGGTTTCCGCGTTGTAATTCGCAATCAGGCCTTGCACTCCACCCACAGCCTTCAAGTAGCTGAAAAAGAACAGAATGGAACAGGCAATCATGAACAGACTGATCACGACTGCCAGCTTTGAACCCTTTGCCGGTGCACCAAGTGCAACGCCATCGGTCCCACTGAGCTTGGTTCCGGATAGAAACGCATAGACAAACAGAACCGTTCCAATGATCCATTGGTTGTCGTCACTCAAGTCGAAACCCGAGAATTTGTCGATCGCACCTAGCAGAACCAAGGCGGCGCGCGGCAACACGTAAAGGCTGAACACAATGAGCATGACGAACGCCGGCCCGGCGAGATTCTTCTTTGTCGCCTCCAATAGCGAACACGCGATCGTCGCCAAACAGATGATTCCGAAAACGGGAAAGATCTGAGCGCCGAGCGCGGCAAAGAGCGCGCTCAACGCCAACAGCAAACTTAGCGGGAGCGGCCGTCGTGGTGCCGTATAGGTTCCAATGGTTGCCATAGCGGTTCGTCAGCCGGGACGCCGAAGTTGACCGGACAGGCCATGTGCTACTCCGGTCGCAATTGCCACGGCCCCTGCGTAATTGCCCTTGATAACACGGCGAGCAAGCCTGCCCGACAAGGAGACAAGCAGTGGAATGACCCAGTGATACCTGAAATGGCTTCTAAGGAAAATGACCGAACCGCGAGAAAAGAAGTAGTCGAATCGAGGACTCCCCTTACCAACCGTGTTCGACTCCGCATGCATGACGATTGACTTCTCGGCAAAGGAAATCAACCAGTTCCTCTTTGCCAGCCGGAAGCTGTAATCGGCGTCTTCCCAGTAAAGAAAGTACTTCTCCGAGAGTGGCCCGATATCCAGGTACGCGTCCCGGCGAATCAGACAACTTGCCCCACACAGGTAGTCCAACTTTGTCTGGGCCGTGAAATTCTCGATGTGCATGGATCGACCGGTAATACGGCTGATTACGCCTCCGCCGGCACAGATCGTCTTCTCGACATCGTGTAGATCGACGATCCTCGATCCGACGGCGCCTATGGCATCACTTTGTTGAGCGATCTTGACCAGCTCTGAAAGCGTGTCTTTGCGAACGATTGTGTCGTTGTTCAGCAACCAGAAGTATCTGACGGCCGAATCCCGCAACGCATTCATCGCCAGGTTACATGCGGCAGCGAAGCCGTCGTTGGAATCCGAGCGTATAACCCTGACCGACGGCCCAAGCTCCAGGAACTTCTCGTAGGAGCCGTCACCCGAACAATTGTCTACAACGACGATGGAGTAGGAGCCATAGTCCAGTTGCCCAATCGATTCGATACAGCGCAATGTATCCTTGGCGTTTTTATAATTCACCAGGATCACTGCCACGTGATGGTCGTTCGTCAACGGGATCGATGGATCACATTGTCCGTCGAGACGACGCTTCCTGTTTGCCAAGCGTTCGTTCATTTCGTTAGCTGCCCATATTCGTACGCGTAATACCGCCCATACCTGCGCCCGTAGCCGAGAGCGGTTCGCGGCAGATCATTGAGCAATGCACCTTTCAGTGCAACGCCACCGTGCTGCAATCGCCGAACGGACTCAACGATCTCGTGCAGTGGGTGCTGCGCATAGCGCAAGGCCAGAAGTGTTGTCCCGGCATGTTTGCCGATAATTGCCGCATCGGTCACGGCGAGGACCGGTGGACTATCCACGATCACTACGTCGTACGAAGTGCGCAGTTTCTCCAGCAATTCCGAGAATCTCGCGTTTGTCAGCAGCTCGGAGGGATTCGGCGGTACGGTCCCGGTCGAAATGAAATCCAGACCGGGAAGAACGTCCCGCTGAATAACCTTCTCGAGACTGATCTCACCCAATATGAAGTCACTCACGCCCGGCTCCCGTGCCAAACCGAAGCAATCGTGCACGTGGCCTCGCCGCAAATCACAATCTATTAGCAGCACCTTTTTACCGGACGAGGCAAGTATCGTCGCGAGGTTGGCGACAATGAACGACTTACCCACACTGGGGCTGGGACTCGTGACCATCGCAACGTTATTCTCAGCCTCAAGCATGGCAAACTGAATTGCCGTTCTCAGGCTGCGCAGACTTTCGACTGCCGTATCGGCAGGATTCTGGTGCGCAAGGATATGAAAGCCTTTTACGCGCTGACGAACGGCATCATCCAGCGCGCGTTGTTCGTCACTGTGCGGAATCGTTGCGTAGATGGGCAGGCCAGTGGCGCGCTCAATCGCGTCACCACTCTCGACGCCACCAAAAAACGCCTTCCGCACGAATGCGGTTGTCACGCCGAAAATCGCGCCCAACACAACGCCCATTACGATCACCAACGCCTTCTTCGGCTTGATCGGTTCTTCCGAATCCTGCGCAAAATCGACCACACGCACGTTGCCGACTTTGCCTGCCTTCAGGACACGAAGCTGCTGCGCGCTATTCAGAAGACCCGTGTACAGATCGGTATCTACAGCGACGTCGCGCATGAGACGCAATGCGCCCTGCTCCAGGTTGGGCAACCCGGAGATTCTGCCGCCAAGGGACTCTGTTTGACCTTTTGCAGCCGCAATCTGCTTATCAAGCGCGACGACACTCGGATGTTCTTCGGTGAAGCGCTGCCTCAACTCGAGACGTCTTTGCTGCAGTTCGAGAAGCGCTGTATTCGAATCGACCGATTGCTGCAATATGAGCTTCGCTTCCTCGCTCAGATTGACGGTTCCCTTCTCATTTCTGAAGCGGTTGTACTTGGCTTCGGCGTCGTCAAGCTGGCTTTTCAACTGCGGGAGTTGACGATCGAGAAACTCGATGGTTTGTTGTGCTTCCGCTGATTTCAACGCGACGTTTTGCGTTACGTATTCGCTGGCCACCGCATCCAATATACTCTTCGTCTTCTTTGGATTGGGTCCGTTCAAGGTAACACTGAGGATGCCGGATTGCTTGCCCTTTTCCTCAATCTTGAGATCGTCCTGAAGGTCTTCCACCGCCTGAAGTTCGGAACTGCGCTTGATAATGAACTCGGTTTCTGGACGCGCGGTCAGCCTGGATACGAGCAGCGTGACTTCGCCGTCTTCGATCCGGCCTTTCGCGACGCGGTTCAGCTTCCCTTCGAGCACCACGTCGCCTGAGCTCTTCAATACATACGAGTCACGACCGATAGCCACCAGCGTGAACTTCTTCTTCCAATACGTTCTTGGAACGTCGAATTGATCGACTTGAATGCTCTCACCACCCCACGCAAAACGACTCAGGCCAAGAAATGCGGGCGCGATCTCTGCCGGGCCAGTCGCTGACATCCGGCTCTCGTAGCGATTGCTCACCCATCCGCCAATGATCGGAAAGTGCCGGGGCGTAGCCTCGATAAAAAGCCTCAGACTCGAAACCGCGGACCCGACCACAAGCCGCGACCGCAGAAGTTCGATCTCGGCGGTGGTTGCCGATTTGGCGTCCAATAAGGGAGCAAGATCTCCAAGCAGATTCTTTTCGGAGAGGTCGGAATCTTCGACCTGAATCAGAATATTGGCTTCGTAGATGGGGCGCGCGCCGAAAGCGTAGATGACACTGAGCGCGACGACAAACGCCATGATTCCCGCAATGAGCCACCGCCCTTCGTATATCAGCGAAAGGTAATCAGCAAACGAAACGTCTTCATCGGCACTCGTGGCGTCAAGCGACGCGGGTAGATTAGCAGCCATTTGTTACCTATATTTATACGTTCAGTTCTTCCAGCACGTAAGACCAATGCTTCAGGCCGGCTTCGATCGACGCAAACGCTTCTTCAAATTCGGCTTTGCTTTTCTGGTAAGGATCAGCCACGTCGAATTTCTGAAAGTGCCCCACTCGATAGGTTCGCCCTGTTGCGAATCTGTACGTGTCTTCGACCCTCTTCTTCTGCTCTGCGGACATCACCAGAATCATGTCCGCGGCCTTCACCATCGACCAGCCGAGTTGCCGGGCCACGTGCGTATCCAGACAGAGCCCTCGCTCCGTCACGACCGATCTGGCAAAAGGATCGGCCTTTTTCCCAATCAGCGCGTTTAAACCAGCTGAGCTGATATGAAGCCGTGGAAACAGATCGATGGCCAGCGCTTCGGCCATAGGGCTTCGGCAGATATTTCCCTCACAGACAATCAGAATGGAATGGACGCTCATTTCGTCACAATTGCTGCGGTTAGACCTGCGTTGATCGCTGGCAGGAGCAGGCTAAGGACACGGCTGAATCGGACAAGTCCGCTGCCATCCACATACACCACGTCCTTGGGTTGCAACTGGAATTCGTTCGCCAGAATCATTGAAACGGGTGATCGGGCATCCAGATGGAAGACTTCGGGATTAGTGCCCTGCGAACTGCGTATCACGTAGAGCTGAGCGGCGTCGGCAGAATTCGAGTTGATACTTCCCGCCTGAGCCAGCGCTTCACTCAGTGTCAACGCGCCGGTTCTCAGCGGATAGGCGGTAGACGGCTTATTCACTTCGCCCATGACGTAGACGCCGCTTTCGTCTCGCGAGACCACTCGCAACAGGTCCCCGTTCTGCAGCACGATTTTCGAAGGGTTCTCTCCGCGAGCGAGCATCTTCGCGAGATCCAATTGATAGGAGACACCGTCGCGCACCAGTATCAGGCGGCTCTGGTCAGCGCTATCAGCGAGGCCGCCTGCTCGAGTAATCGCCTCGTAGAGCGTCATCGGGATGTCGGTTATGGACACGACACCGGGACTTCTGACCTGACCGTCTACGTAGACCTCTTTTGCACGGTAGGACGCCACCCTGACAGTGACCTGCGGATTCTCGAAAACGCGCTTCAACGCCGCGGCAATTCGATCCTGAGCTTCGCCTACCTGAAGACCACGGACAGCGATCTTCCCTGCGTACGGAAAGCGGACAGTACCGTCTCTTTCAATAATGAAGCCAGCTGCGGGATCGGTACTGCGCTGCACGTTTGTCTGGGTCTGCTGCATGCCTTGCGCGACTGCGAGTTCAGGATGATCCCAAACCGTAATCTGCAGTACGTCACCGACTCCGAGCGTATAGCCGGACGTGTTCGAAAACAGCTTATTGCTTTCGACCGCGGTGGGTTGCCCCACTTCATCACGCATCTTCCTGATCAATGCGGTATTGATGTCGACTATCGGAACCTGGAGGTCGACCGGCGGAGTCTGTGCGTCGCCACTTGTCAGCGGCAACGTTGGAGGTGTTGTCATTCGCATTCCGGGGGCAACCGAGCACGCCGACAGAATGACGCTTGCAGCCAGTCCGGACAGCAATTGATAACCGCGACGGCAATCAGTTTCTTTACAGCGACTGACCCACTTCCAAAATAATGCCATCAGATAATCCTTCAAATTCTTTTTCATTGATTTCGAATTCGGCGGCAGCGTCAACTGCAAAAAAATTCGCACGATCTCCCTGCGAATCGTGTATGAAAATTGGTGTTGCCGTCTTTCGGGTTGCGGTCTGATTGACCAGCGGATTTCCGTGGAATCGTCACCGAAACCTCGCCATGACTGCAGTACACGCCGGCAGGCTTGTGTTTCCATGCCGCTGCGAAGACCACGCACTGAAGTAGATAAAATTCGTTCGAGTGGCTGACGTGTTAATAGGCGTTACTGCTCGCCAGCCCCTTTACCATCGTCGCAATCACGATCCGCATGTCCAAACCAAACGACCAGTTCTGCAGGTAGTAGAGATCATGCTCGACTCGTTTCTGCATTTTCTCGAGTCGGTCGGTCTCCCCCCTGAACCCATTTACCTGCGCCCAACCAGTGATACCAGGTTTAATCCGATAGCGATGGATATAGCCGTCAACAACCTTTTTATACATCTCGTCATGTTCGATCGCATGCGGCCTTGGCCCGACCACTGACATTTCGCCGCGCAGCACGTTGAAGAATTGCGGCAGCTCATCGAGACTAGTCCGGCGCAGAAGCGCACCTACTCGCGTGATGCGCGGATCGCCCTTGGTGGCCTGAGTGACGACGCCCGCTTTCTCAGCATGAGCACGCATGGACCGGAACTTATAGATGCGAAACACCTGTCCATCAGCCCCCTTCCGGTATTGCGTAAAGAAGACCGGGCCGCGCGACGAGCACTTCACCGCGATCGCGATGATCAGCAACAAGGGTGTCAGCGCGAGTAGCGCCAGCGCTGCGAACAACCGGTCGAAGATCTCTTTCTGTACCATTGCCCGAGCGGGCAGCGGCGACGCAACCAGGCTGATCGCCGGCGAGCCGATCAGATCCACTACGCCGGCGTCGAACAACGCCATGCTGCGCACATCCGGAATGAAACGGATGTTCACCAGATCACCACGAAATTCGTTGACGAAACGGAGCATGGTCTGGGCTTCCGACAACGGCAAAGCCAGCCAGATCTCCTTAATCGCGTTTTTTCTAACGTGTTCGGAGAACTCGTCGAAGTTCTTGAATACCGGAATGCTCTTGGGCGCGAAGACTTCGCTTGCGCCGACCTCGAATAGAGCCGACATGCGAAATCCGCTTGCCGGAATCGCCTGCACCTTACTCACAACATCCTTGCAATGAGACCCGCCGCCTACCACAGCGACGTTGCGCAAGTTCATACCAGCGTGGCGCATGCTACGCAGCACCGAATGCAGCACCAACCGCGACCCAATCAAGCCAGCCGCGCTCGTCGCGGTCCAATAGATGAACCAGAGCCGCGAGATCATATCCGTGCGATGAACGGAGAACATCAGAACGAGCCCACCCGCCTGGACCAGCAGCCAGGCCAACGAGACCTGCCCCGTCAGCCGCCACAATGAGCGACCGCGCCACGATTCATAAAGTCCGAATGCCGGGAACGACACCAGAGCAAGCGCGACCGAGAACGTAATGAATGCGCCATCCACCCGAGTCTGAACGAGATCTTCAAAGCGAATGTGCGACGCCAGAAGTGCGCCCGCCACGATCAGAATCACGTCGACAAGCCGCGCCAATAACCCCTGTAATCCGAGCATGTTGTGATCTCCCCGCCAGAAGGTGGACAGCGTGCGTAACCGAAGTGTCACGCCCGCCCGTATGTATCATCAAGACGAACAATGTCGTCTTCACCGAGATACGGCCCGGACTGAACTTCGATCAATTCGAGCGGCAGCTTCCCCGGGTTCTCGAGTCGATGCGTCACGCCCAATGGAATGAAAGTCGACTGGTTCTCGCTCAACAGAAATTCTTCGTCCCCACGCGTGACCAAAGCAGTGCCACTCACCACGATCCAATGCTCGGCGCGGTGGTGATGCAGTTGCAGCGACAGGCGACCGCCGGGATTGACCAGGATCCGCTTGACCTGGAAGCGCTCGCCATGATCGACCGAATCGTAATAACCCCACGGGCGTCGAACCTTGCGATGAACCTCGGCTTCAGGGGCCTGCAATGCCCGCATCCGGCTGACCACGCTCTTCACTTCCTGAACACGGGAACGGTCGACCACCAGCACGGCGTCGTCCGTTTCAACCACCACCACGTTGCTCACGCCAACGCATGCGATCAGACGCTTCTCCGAACGAGCGAAGCTGGACGTGGCCCCCTCGAAAACGACCCGACCATGGGAAGCATTTCCGTCACCGTCTTTCTCTAGTGCATCCCAGACCGCATCCCACGAACCGAGGTCGGACCAGCCCGCGCTGAGCGGCACTACGACACCTTCCGCCATGCCTTGTTGCGCCCCGAGGTGTTCCATCACCGCGTAGTCGATCGAGTCGGCCGGGCACGACTTGAATGCTTCAGCGCCCGGCCTGAAGAACGAAGCGTCGCTGGAACCCTGCGCCTGCGCTTGAAGACACGCGTCATACATTGCCGGTTGGAGGCGCTTGAGCGTCGCAAGCCATACACTCGCGCGCAAAACAAAGATGCCGCTGTTCCACCAGTACTGACCCGACGCCACGTATTGGGCAGCGATCTCCGCTGCGGGTTTTTCGACGAAACGCTCGATGCGATGCGCCTCGCCACTAATCTCGTCGCCAAGCTTGATATAGCCGAAGCCCGTCTCGGCACGCGTGGGCGGCACGCCCAGTGCCACGATCGCACCGCGCTCGGCGTGCTCTGCGGCTTGAGCGACTGCCACCTGGAAAGCAGCGACGTCGACGATCGCGTGGTCCGCCGGCATGACCAGCACAATCGCATCATCTCCATCCGCGCACGCAGTCGTGGTCGCCAACGTCAGTGCAGGTGCAGTATCGCGACGAGCCGGTTCCACCACGATGCGCGCCTCGACACCCCGTTCACGCAACTGTTCCGCCGTCACGAAACGGTGCTCCTCTCCACAGATAACAATCGGAGCACCCACCAATCGCCCGTGCGCGCCGAAACCTTTCATCCGCTGCACGGTAGCTTGCAGCAGCGATTCCGAACCGAGTACGTCAATTAGCTGCTTCGGATACTGCTCACGCGAAATGGGCCACAGCCGTGAACCGGCGCCACCTGCGAGCACCACCGGAACAAGCCGGACGGACGCCGCGGAGAACTCCTGTTCCGTCGGAACCGACCTGCTGTCACCAGCGCGCACAACAGCTTCATCCGTTGAGGTGTTCAGCATATGCAGTCCTATTCGTAGTTCCGGCTTGAACAGATTCACAGAGCATTTTTTTCTTTGCATCAGTCACTTCTTGTCACTCAACCGCTGATTCCAGTCAACACTCAAGCACTCGGTTACGCGAGCATTTAGACAGCAGATCAAACAATGCGATGCCATACCCTTCGTGTACTGGTCATCGTGATCCAGCAACGGGGGTAGTTCGTGGTTCCAAAAAAAGGGACTTGCCCATCGTCACGACAGCGTCGGCGGTGGGCTTACCGATGTGGTGTTCGTGGCGTCTCCAGCCACTTCCGGCTTCCGCCCGCCTATCGCGCGAGCGAGTTCAACTTGAAGGCCGAACCTGCTTTTGCATCCGTTCGCGATCGTCCGGCTAACGACCTGCCCCAATCCAATCGGTCAATGCTCATTTCTCTTTCACTGATAACGCTGTTAGTGGTCGTGTTATCAGCAAGAAAATCGAGATTTCCCTTTCGTATTTCGGGTGTCGCCCCAACCGCTCACTTTCTACAAGTACCCCGACCTCAGTTGCAGTGCATCATACATAGGCCATCTTCTGACTTTGAGCGACTGACGGAAAACGCCAACATGTTGGCGTTTTAGCCCATTCGCTTGCCATGCCCTGAATCAGGCACCATCCCGATCTCACGAATGCATCCATGTATTGGCAAGAGGAAGCTGCAAATCCCGGAAGCAATCGCTTTTTCCGCACTTCAAAATTTCCTCTCGCGCCATCTTATGGATCGCAAGATTCCTCGGTGGCCGGTGCGTTTTAGCGAGTTATCCATGCAGGTCATGGCCCACATTCTGGCCGTCCGGCGCCAATTCTATTGGCGACTGCAGACAAGAGAAGGCCGCAGAAAGACCTCTCAGCGACGGCCTTTAAGGGAACGATAGAGCCGCGGTCAGAGACCCAATTCCAATCAACACGCCGAGAATTGCCCATAGCCGCAAGCGGATCATGAGCCTCGCCCGCGATGCTTCCCAGTTCCCACGCGCCCGATGCGGCTGAAACTCAAGAAATATCAATGTCTGGAAGTGCCGGCGCCCAACCTTCAACGCGGAAAACACGCTGAAAAGCAGGTAGGCGATCGCCCCACCGAAGCAGAGATTTGCGAGAATCGAAAGGACAATTACCATATATTTCACCAACTTAGAACCAGCGATTGAGGTTCTTGAAGACTAGCGGCCGGCGCGTCCCGTTTCATGACAAACATTTGGCCGTATCCGTCTTATTCATTCATAGTCCAGATATGCTTCGCGCTCACTGCGCATAACACGATCATCCTTCGTCGCACGAACGCCGAGCCGACATCCGTTTCCTAAACGCATCCGTCAAAGATGTGGCTCAATCCGCCAAAGGGAACATAGCTCTCCGCAGTGGTGTGTACAGTACGGTAGCCAGCAGGCCCGTATGAGAGGACGCCTTGTCCTGCCCCACCGTGGCACAAGGATTTGGCTACGCGCTCATGACCGCGTCATCATCTCAACAGCGGCCAGCTCGCCGCCTTTTCACCGCATAGAGATTCACATGTTAGAACCGACTATCGACTCCCTGCACGGCCAGATCCTCGCTCTGCTCAGCTTCCAGAGCTCGCTTCTCGATGTTTTGCCCGCCGAGCAACGCGCGATTCTCACCGGCGCTTTCATTTCGTCTCTGGAAGCAAATCGGAAAAACATGACCGCGCTTGCCAATAGCGACGCGACGGTCAATGCATTTGATAGAACCGCTGCAGCGCTTCTCGCGTTGATCTAGCGCATTCCTTGCAATAGCCGATGCCCTAATCCGCGTCGCACCAAAACTGGTGTTCGGTGCATTTGTATGCTGACGTGACCTGCAGCCTGCAGGCTTGGTGAACGGCGACTACCACGGGAGACCGATAGTCGAGATGCCCTGAACCGACGAATGCCTCCGCAAGGGCCTTGGCGTCGAACAACTGCTTCGATTCACGCAACATTTTCGCTGCGAGTGCTTCCGAACGGCCGGCCAACGATACGCGCGCCAGCAGATCAAGCGGGCCATTCACATACATCCACAAATGTGTGAATTCGGCTGCGTGCTCGGCGGTCAGCCATTTTCCGGTTAGATGATGCCTCAACAATTGAGACACGACGAGATAGGTTAGAAGTTCAGTACAAGAACGAGTGTCGGCGTAATTTGACCAGGACATGTCGAGTCAGTGGAATTAGCTAGGTCGCACATGCGGCGTGCAGCGAGTTACTCTGTTGCGAGGGTTCGCATTCCTTTCAACCGCCCTGCCTGTGAAAGACGATCTCTCCGGGCAGATTCGCCACACACGCGACGAAGATTTCGATCACCACCTGGGAGCGCCAGTCCAGCCTCACGCCGCAAAAGAACATGCGCGCCAGACTGCGTGCGTCGAACCGCTCCGGCGAGGTTCGCTCGAGTTGCTCGGCCAGCCGTTGCGTACGGCATGCCAGCGTCACACGCTGCAGCCAATCGGCGCGACGGCCATTCAGGCGCAGCCACAGTCGAGTGGATTCGATCAGTTGGCCAGGCTTCAACCACTGGCCGGTTTTCTGGCGTGCGACCAGTTGTAACGCAACCAGATAGGCGAGCAGTTCCGTACGCGCCTGAAGATCTAATTCGAGCAGACGGTTCATTATTGGTGACTTAAGTGGACGCGCCCAGTTGGTCGCGTGCTTTTGGAAATGAGCATGGCGCCCCGGGTATGCAATGGATGAAGCCGACCCACTCCACCGCCTACGGGTAAATGCCTAACGCCAGCCGGATTTGTTATCACGCGACGGATAGTCCTATGGACAATCTGATCGGGTCCGCCAAAACATTGAGGGATTCCGCCGAGCTTCGAAATTCGCGGGTGAGGGGTCGGGACTTTGCCGATCACACAACCTGGCATCGCACGATGCCGATCGGCTCCCCTTGCCGAAATACGCAAATGGCGTATCACACCAAACTTTTGGCGATCAAGGATAAACGGCCACTTGTAAGATTAACGGCTTAACAGATAGGTACTCCCGCGATGTGGTTTCCGGGGGCTCATCAGAACTGGCCTCCAATCCGTTTCGCAGGCAATCGATATGGATAACGGCGCACCGAAGGCGCCGTCCAGTGGCTGCCCGCTGCCGAGATCGACAGTACACACGCGGCGCTATCGCACAGAACGAACAGCACCTCCCGCAGAACGCCATGCAGGGTGTCCGCAATTCTTCATCCTATTCGTCACAATGGCAATCCAGGTCAAGCACACGGCAATTCGCGACGTCAAACTGATCGAGCCACGCATTGTTCACGATGCAAACGGCATTTCGTTCGACAGCTTCGATCAGGAGGAATTCGAGGAACACGTAGCGCGTGGCTATCGTTTTGTGCAGGAACGTCATACCGTTTACCCCCACAACGTATTGTGTGGTCTGCACTATCAGATTCAACGGCCACAGGGAAAGCTGGTGCGCGTCGTCAATGGAGAAGTCGTGAACGTCGCCGTCGATCTGCGCCGTTGGTCGCCCAGCTTCGGCCGTCATATCAGCGCGCGACTTTCGGCTGCCAACTGTCATCAGCTATGGATTCCGCCCGGCTTCGCGCACGGTTTTCTGGTGCTGTCCGACGTGGCGGAGGTTCTTGGCAAGACTACCGAACGCGGTTTAGCGGAGCACGAACGCACGCTGCAGTGGGACGACCCGGATATCGCTATTGAGTGGGATCTGGAAACGGCGCCGATCACGTCGGAGCGCGATTCCGTGGGTACTCGCTTCAGCATGGCTGAAGTGTACTGACAAGAGCCGCCATTCTCGCCTTGAACGCCCTTCCCGTTGAGCGATTACTGGTTCTCCCACTGCCGGTCTCACGAACCTGGGCGCGACCTCCTCAAGCCGGGTTGAAAGCGCGCTTGCTCGCACGGTACTCGGTCGGCGTCACGCCAAGATACCGGCGAAATACTTTCGAGAGTTGGCCGCCGCTGCCCATACCGCAACGTCGCGCGATCTTGTCGACAGGCAGATCCGTTTCCGACAGAAGGTGGCGACACCTATCGATACGAACGTAGAGAAGATAGTCTGACGGCGTCACGCCCATTTCCATCTTGAAGCGACGCAGGAAATTGCGCTCGCTCATCGCGACGAACTGCGCCGCTTCTTCAATCGTGATCGCCCTGCCGCAATTCATCTCCAGCCACTGCACCGAAGACTGAATTTTTTCGCTCACCACGCCGAGCACGTTTTTGTTTGGCGCGGCAGTAAACTGCGCCTCAAAGCGCAATCTGACCACTCCTGTGATCTCGCGCGCGACTTCTGCTCCAAGGTCTTCTTCAATTATCGTAAGTGCTCCACGCAGCGGAGTATTGGATCGGTGTGGAATCGACACTTTCAATCCGCGCTGGTCAATCGTATGAGCGTCTTCGCCAAGGCCGAATTTGCGGGACTTGCTCGGGAATTCGGCGGCATCCAGAAGCAACTGTCCTTCGGCAATTGGAAAAATCCTTTCGCTTCGCAAGTCGAGCCAGCGCAGCCATGCAATGAGACGCTCCTCGCTTAACATGTTTTGAACGCCGGCGCCGCCGGCAATGAAGAGTGCGTGAAAATCGTCAGCGCGACCGCGTGATTCGATACTGTCGGTCCAGACGAACACCGACGATGAACTCGCTATTCTTCCACCGCCTACCGAGAGCAAATGAACATCGTAGAGCGGGCCACCAATGCGCATGGAGGTACAGAATGCATTAGCCGACTGAAAGATTTCCGCTACCGTGGCGGCCTCCGGCAGCGCGAATCCATTGAAAAGAGTTATCCCGATGCGTTTCACCGAGCGAACGCCATGTAACACCTGAGGCTGAGCCGCATGGCGACTAGCACGGGAAAAGAAACCTGCCATCCAGCCATCCTCTGAAGATAATTGGCCGCCCACGGCTACATATGGGCCGTTTGGGAAATCGTACACAGGCGCTCTGCATAAAACTGATGGCTGGCTGTCCGGATGACCGTGCTTCTGCTGATCCAATTGGCGGGTCGGATTCGGTCGCCCACGTGCGGATTCTTACCGTGCAAGCGAGCACCGAGTCCGGACACGCTGACGATTTCACAACGGCGACAGAGACAGATACTCATCGAGGTACTCACGAAACTCGGCACCGACCTCAGGATGGCGCATCGCGAATTCCACTGTGGCCTTCAGATAGCCGATTTTGCTGCCGCAGTCAAAGCGTGTGCCGCGATACTTGTATGCCAGCACCTGCTCATCGGCGAGCAGCGACTCGATTGCATCTGTCAACTGGAGTTCGCCACCGGCTCCCGGCTTGATTGCGCGCAGATGTTTGAAAATGCGCGGCTTCAATACATATCGGCCCACAACCCCGAGGTTTGAAGGAGCCACGCTCGGCTCAGGCTTTTCAACAATGCCCGACATCTTGATGATCGACTTTTCCCATTCCTTGCCGTCGACGATTCCGTAGGACTTGGTATCCTGCGCCGGGATTTCCTCAACGCCAATCACCGAGCTATGGTAGTGATCGAACACCTCGATCATTTGCGTCAACACTGGGGGACTGCCGTATAGCAGGTCGTCCGCGAGAATCACCGCGAACGGGCTATCGCCAACCAGCTTCTCCGCGCAGAGCACCGCGTGCCCGAGGCCAAGCGCCTCCGGTTGGCGTACGTAAAAACAATCGACATGGCTGGGCTTGATGCTGCGTACCAACTGCAGCAGCTTGTCCTTGCCGCGCGCTTCCAGTTCCGCCTCCACCTCATACGACTTGTCGAAATGGTCTTCGATCGCGCGCTTGCTGCGACCCGTCACGAAAATCATTTCAGTGATGCCGGCGGCCATGGCCTCCTCGACGGCATATTGAATGAGAGGTTTATCGACAATCGGCAGCATCTCCTTTGGGCTCGCCTTCGTGGCAGGGAGAAATCGTGTGCCAAGACCCGCTACCGGAAATACTGCCTTCGTAACTTTTAGCATGAGGGACTCCGAGTGTCATTAATATGGCCAAATCGCGCGTGCTTGATCCCGACCCCACGGATAGGCACGCAAGGCGAGGCGCGTTCAACGGAATACGCCGAGGAAAAATGCGCGCAGGTCAACGCGTGAAGCCGGGACCGGTGGTTCGGCGGATGTTGCCGCTCACGCGGGTCGAAACAAAGAAGCGGGAGCATAAGGCTGAAGTGGGTCACTTAGCCGCGCATGGCGCAAGCGATTCGAATTTTGGCCGAACCGGCCCTGCTCAATGTATTTTCTCTCGATCAGTTCGCCGTCGCGCCGGTCTTTCCTTTGGCTCTCGACCGTTAATACAGCTTGAATTCAGGGATTTTCTCCAGCAATTATTAAGCCCTCGCACATCGCTTTAACATAAGCCAATTTGCCGAGCCTCGCTGTGCGCGGGCAATGAATATCGCCGAACTATCACGGCGCAAATTATTCACAACGAACACTGATTTTTTTGTCAGCAATCTGATTCGCGTCACTTTAACCAGAAAAGTCGAGGCATAACGAAAACCACGGGAATTTCCAAAAACAAACAATTTGAATTACTTCTACCATGGTCAATCAATGAAGACGGCGTGAAGAGGAACGCGATTCCGCGATCAAACCCGCTTGCGCATACGATACTCCGTGGGCGTTGTCGTTAGATGCTTGCGAAAGAGTTTCGCTAGCCGGCCGCCGCATCCAATGCCGCAATGGCGCGCCACCTTGTCGACTGGCAAATCAGTTTCGACAAGCAGGCGACAACTCATATCAAGCCGCACGTACAGCAAGTAATCGGACGGTGTCACACCCATTTCAATCTTGAAGCGCCTGAGAAAATTACGCTCGCTCATGCCCGCGATCTGCGCTGCCTCGTCGATCGAAATATGGCGTTGCCCGTTCGTTTCCAGCCATTTTGCCGATGCCTTGATCTTCTCGCTCACGCCAATCGAAGCACTCTTGCGCACAATCGCCGTAAACCTGGTATCCGCGGATGGCGCGACCCAGTCAGCTATCTGATGCGCAATCTCGGCGCCGAAATCTTCCTCGATCACCGCAATAGCTGTTCGAAACGGGCTGACGGAAGCGCTCGAAGAGCCTTTACCAGCGCCAGTCTGCGCGATTTCGCCCTCGCGTTCGCCGTCACCCCTGACACCGGCTGCGTGTCCGAAACCAGCGGCGTCGAGCAACGCTCGTCCTTCACCGATCGGGAATACCAGTTCCCCGCGCCCATGCGTCCGCCGAAGCCACGCAACCAGCTGTTCATCGCGCAGCGCATCGATCACGCCTTCGCCACCAGCAATAAACAAGGCGTGAAAGCGCTCTGACTCGCGCTGAGCTCCTATGCTTTCGGTCCAAACGAACACCGATGAAGAACTCGCGACCCTGCCTCCCGTTGCCGACAACAAACTCACGTCGTAACGCGTCTTGCCATACTGTTCCCCTTCGGTGAGCGCATTTGCCGACTGGAATACCTCCGCGATCGCTGCTGCCTCGGGAAGGGCGAAGCCGCCAAACAAAACGATACCGATACGTTTCGCGGTGCCGCTCTCTGGCAAAACGTGACGTACCATTGGGCTGTTGCGGTCAGCGACTGAAAAACACCCCATCAGATTTTCCCCGGAAATTGTTGTCCGCTTCGATTTGCTTTGAGTCTGACTAATTATGCGGATTGATCCTACATAAGGATGGTCTGCGACGTATTTTTCTGGCTGAATCGACCAAGATGTTGGCGGATATGATCAATCCTTTAGACAACATATAAGGCGATCACGCCAAAGCAATAAATTTAATAGCCTTATGAAAATAATCAGAAAAACGCAAAAAATAAATCAGGTTATTGAGAACACCAATATTTATATTTGACGCTTTCAATTTCATAAAGCATTGGATGAACACTTGAAGTCCGCGTGCGTGGCGGCCGCTCGCAACCAGCGTGGCATGCGCACCCCACGATCCTGTCGTGCCAATCGTCGCTAATCGCGCATAGTGGCTCGCCAATGCGGATCACGCTGAATTGGCAGGACTCCCTATAACAAAACTACCGAGCCACGTATGCAGTTTCCCTGGCAGCCACTCTACGAAATGACCACGCTCCTTGCCATGGGAACACTCTCATGAACGAGACGGGTACGCGCTGCAGCGAACGGTAGCGAAGAATGGTCGACAAGCATACGTGTCGACATAAATGCGTCACCGGGAACGGCGAGTCGTCCGCGGCTCTGTGACCGGTATCACACTCGAACGTCGAGGTCGTTTCCTGCCCGGAAGACACTTTCTCATGTCCCCCTCAGTCAACATTTTGACTCAATCCGCCATGCACATCCGCTGCCCGCATCGACCGACTAGACTGTGCTTTGGTCTTTCGAGGGGGCGCTTTTCCAAGGCAACCCCGCCCCTCGATTTCGCCTGCCGCGCTTCGGGCGGCAGGCTTTTTTTCTTGGACCCTTCTTTTGAGTTCGCTCGATTGGGTCGACGATGCATCAGCCAGCACTGCGCGCGCGTGCATCCAAGTGCTCAATTCGTGCCTCCTATATGGAAGTCACGAGCATCGGACTCGATACACGTAAACGGAACAGGTATGGACGAGAAGGTAACGTATGTGTACGAATACACGGGCGGCTTTGGTACTTACCGTACCACTGGGTCGCAGATGGCACATCTGCTTCCTCTTGTGGGAGACAACGTAACCATGGTGGTCGACGAACCAGGGTTCGATGGTGTTCTAAAGGTGAAGTCGCGGCTCTTTGAGTACGACAGGATGGGCTCATTGACTATCATTTTCAGTCTCTCCCATACAATCGCTTAAGATTCCCAATTACTCAGTCATCTTTGGAACAGAGCACATTAGCACCTGGAAAGATGAAGGTTGGTCTTATTAGATTTTTTGTAAGCGCACAAGAGCGCGCCGACTCGCACCTCAACCAACCCTCGCGTAATACAGATTCTGCGGATGCTTCGCCTCGGCAAAGAAAAACCAGCGTTCCGCGACCAGCCCCGCGTATTGCACGAAACACGCGGCGGCCAGCAAGCCGAGCGAAGCGCCGATCGAATGCAGGCTCGCGCCGAGCGCCATCAACACGACCGGCGCGACGAACGCCGTCGCCAGAAAACCCCATTTGACACCGCGCAGGGTGCGCGCCGATTTGCCGTGAAAGAACTCGCGCAGATTGAACGCACCGGCGGTAAAGCCACGCGACACCTGCACCAGCTTCGGATTGTGAATACCGGTGGCGCTCTGTACCGTCGACTTCGGCCGCAAGCGCGCATTGCGCATGAGCGATGCCGAGCGGCTCGCGCAACCGGCGAGCGTCAACCCGCACGCGCACACGGCGAGCCCCGCGGTCAGCGCGGGCGCGAGCCACGCGCTCAACGCTGTCGCCAGCGTGAAGCCCGAAGCGCAACCGAGCAGCGCGAAGTTGACCAGCGTGAGCGGCGTGGCCCATTCCTGCAGAAAGCGCAAACACGCGTAGATCATCGCCGTACAGACGAACAGCACCGCGCTCGCCAGCACACCGAGCCAGCCTATCGCCAGCGCCCATGGTGATGCAAACGCATGGGCGACGCCGTAGAAAAAGGCGCAAGCGAGAAACGCCGGTAGGCACAGACATTCGCGCGACAGCCACGAGGTTCGCCACATGGCGATCGCGCGCCATGCACGTTCCGGATGGCCAAGATGGAAGAACGATGCGAGCAGGCCGAGTGCGCCCAATATTACCGACACGGCCGCGCCGGTGATATAGAACGGATCGGTGGGCGACGCGAGCAGGCCGAGATGCGCGGCCGTTTCCACGCCGACGAGCGCAATCAGCAAGCCCTGCGCCGCGCCGCTCAAGGTGGTGAGGAAAACCACGGAGAATGCGGGGTTCATCGTGAGGTCCTATCGGTGTTTCAGATGCGCGTCGCCATCGACGCAAGATGCAACTCACCGCGCTCGATTTGCGCGTCGAGCGATTCCGGCGATTGGACCGGCTCCGACATCGAGCCGGACGATTTGCACGAGCACGAATCGCTGCCACAACCCGCGGCCTGCGTCGGCACGCGCGGCAAATAATGGTTTGCCGGCCGCGTGTTCCACTCAGGCATCAACTGATAGCCGCCGCGCTCCTCGATGGCTTTCGACACCACCGAGTCCGGGTCGTGAATATCGCCGAACAGCCGCGCGGAGGTCGGGCATGCGAGCACGCACGCCGGCTGGCGGTCACGTTCGGACAGATTCTCATCGTGGATCCGATCGACGCACAGCGTGCACTTCGTCATCTCCTTGCGGCTTTCGTCGAGTTCACGCGCGCCGTACGGGCACGCCCACGCGCAATATTTGCAGCCGATACAGCGGTCGAAATCCACCAGCACGAGCCCGTCTTCCTTGCGCTTATAGCTCGCGCCGGTCGGACAGACCGGCACGCACGGCGGGTCCTCGCAGTGCAGACAGGACTTCGGAAAGTGGATCGTCTCGGCGTTGGGAAAGCTGCCGGCTTCGAAGCTCTGCACCCGGTTGAAGAAAGTGCCGGAGGGATCGGCGTCGTACGGATTGAGGTCGGCGAGGCTGCCCGACTCACCCGAGGTATTCCACTCCTTGCAACTCGTCACGCAAGCATGGCACCCCACGCACACGTTCAGGTCGATCACCAATGCCATCTGTGTCATCAAAGGCTCCTTGCGGCTGACTATGCTATTTGCGCCCCGACGCGCCACGCAGCCGCGCAGCGAACTCCCCGCGTCCCGCGAAATAGGTTTGCACGATGCGTGAGATCACGCCGTTCTCACCCGGCACCGCGGGCATCGCCGCGAACTGCGGCAGTGTGTGACGCGCGTCGGCTTCTGCCGGATAGATGCGCACGCGCACGTCGTACCATGCGGCCTGGCCCGTCACGGGATCGGAGTTCGACATGCGTCGCGCCACGTCGTCGTCTCGGCCCGGCAACTCGTCGGTGATCAGGTGATTGAGCAGGAAACCGCGCTGTGATTCGTTCGCGCCCGAACCGAGGTTCCATGCGCCCGCTGCCTTGCCGATTGCGTTCCACGTCCATACCGTGCCGGGCTCCACAGTCTCGCTGAAGCGCGCCATGCAGCGCACGCGGCCCCATTGCGATTCGGCGTAGATCCAGCTGCCGTCGGCGATGCCGTTTTCGGCCGCCATCAACGGATTCATGTAGAGATAGTTTTCGCCATGAATCTGCCGCAGCCACGCGTTCTGAGAGTCCCATGAGTGGTACATCGCCATTGGCCGCTGGGTCACGGCGGCGAGCGGAAAACGCGCGAGGTCGGTGGCCGCGCTTTCGAGCGGCGCGTACCAGAACGGCAGCGGATCGAAGTACTTTTCAACGCGCGCGCGTAAGTGGTCTGGCGGCTGCCTGCCGCTCGTGCGGCCCTGCGCGGCGAGCCTGAACTTTTGCATTACGTCGGAGTAAAGCTGGATCAGGATCGGCTCGCTGAACTTGCGAAAACCGTTTTTGACCGCCCACTCGAGATACGGTCCGTTGCAGTTGCGCATGTATTGCAGCGTCTCGGGCAGCGGGTAATGGAACACACAGTTGTTCTTCGCGTACTCCTCCCATTGCCGCGGATTGGGCTCGCCGACCAACGCCTTGTCGCCGTCCTTGCCGCGCCAGCCGCTCAAAAAGCCCACGCCGGAATTCGGTGAAGTCGTGAAGTTGATGACGAAGTCGGGATAGTCCCGAAAGCGCCGCGCGCCTTCGGCGGTCGTGAAAGCCGGAAACTTCAGGCGCGACGCGAGTTCGATCAGCACTTCCTGGAATGGCTTGCATTCGCCGGTGGGCGGCACGACCGGCACGCGCACCGAATCCACCGGACCGTCGAACTCGGAGATCGGCCGGTCGAGCATCGACATCGCGTCGTGCCGTTCCAGATAGGTCGTGTCGGGCAGGATAAGATCGGCGAAGGCCGTCATCTCCGACTGGAACGCGTCGCACACCACCAGAAAAGGAATCTTGTACTCGCCGTCGTCGTGCTTGTCGACGAGCATCTCACGCACCTTCATCGTGTTCATCGACGAATTCCACGCCATGTTGGCCATGAAAATCATCAGCGTATCGATCGGGTACGGGTCGCCGCGCCATGCATTGGTAATCACGCTGTGCATCAAGCCATGCACGGCCAGCGGATATTCCCACGAGAAGGCCTTGTCGATGCGCACCGGGCCGCCCTGGTCGTCGATGAACAGGTCCTCGGGCGCGGCGGGCCAGCCGAGCGGACCGGTGGCGAGCGGCGTATTCGGCTTGACGGCGTCGGGGCTGTTCGGCGGTTTCGCCGACGGCGGCACGGCACGCGGAAACGGTGACTTGTGACGAAAACCGCCGGGCCGGTCGATCGTGCCGAGCAGCGACATCAGCACGGCCAGCGCGCGGATCGACTGGAAGCCGTTGGAGTGCGCCGCGAGGCCGCGCATCGCGTGAAAGGCCACCGGGTTGCCGCTGACCGTTTCGTGCGTCTCGCCCCATGCGTCGGTCCAGCGGATCGGCAACGTAATGCGGTGATCGCGGCAAGTCTGGATCATTTCACCGGCAAGGCGTCGAATCGTCTCCGCCGAAATGCCGGTAATGGCGGCGGCCCACTCGGGCGTGCAATCGGCCACCCGTTCGCGCAGCAACGCGAACGACGGCGTGACCGGCGTGCCGTCGTCGAGCGTATAGCGGCCGTCGAGCGCGGGCGTGACACCCGCCGTGTGATGCGGCACGGCGCGCGCGGCATCCGCATCCCACCACAAATGATTCTGCGGAAACAGTGGATTGCCGACCGGCCGCTCAGGATCGCGCACGAACAGGCCGAAGTTTTCGCTGGCTTCGTCGAGATCGACGAGTTCCGCTGCGTTGGTATAGCGGCGCACGAACTCGTGATCCCATGCGTCGGCGGCAATCAGTTCGTGTAGAAACGCCATGAACAGCGCTCCGTCTGTGCCGGGTTTGATCGGCACCCATTCGTCGGCGATCGCCGCGTAGCCAGTGCGGATCGGATTGATCGCAATGAAGCGGCCGCCCGCGCGCTTGAACTTCGAAATCGCGATCTTCAGCGGATTCGAATGATGATCTTCCGCCGTGCCGATCATGAAGAAGAGTTTGGCGCTGTCGAGATCCGGGCCGCCGAATTCCCAGAACGAGCCGCCGATCGTATAGATCATGCCGGCCGCCATGTTGGCCGAGCAGAAGCCGCCGTGCGCCGCATAATTAGGCGTACCGAACTGTTTGGCGAACAGTCCGGTCAGCGCCTGCATCTGGTCTCGCCCGGTGAAGAGCGCGAATTTCTTCGGGTCCGTGGCGCGAATCGTGCCCAGGCGCTTTTCGAGCACCTCGAAAGCCTGCTCCCACGACACCGGCTCGAACTGCGCGCTGCCCCGCTCCGCGCCGGGCTTGCGCATCAACGGCCGCGTGAGGCGCGCGGGCGAGTATTGCTTCATGATGCCCGAGGCGCCCTTCGCGCAGATCACGCCCTGGTTGAGCGGATGCTCCGGATTGCCGTCGATGTAGCGCACCTCGCCTTCACGCAGATGCACTCGAATGCCGCAGCGGCAGGCGCACATGTAGCAGGTGGTTGTCTTGACGTCGAGACGTTCGTTCTGCGTGCGGGCGTGGTGTTCCATGCGGGATCTCCGTCGCGGCTTCGGGCGGGCCGAAGCAGTGGTGATGCGATACCGCCCATCCTATGCGCGGCGACCTCACAAGGGAAATCGCCATTTTCGACGGAAAGTATCCGCCACGCCGATAGTTTTGGTTTGCCTTTCAGTGATGCGCCGGCTCGCACCGAGCGAGAAAAGGCGGCCGCGCCGGCGTGCAAACCGGGCGGGCGCGTTGCCGCTCGTCAGCGGACTGGCACTACATGGCGACCCCGCGATGAATGCGCGAGCGCGGGTCGTCAGATCGGCGTCAACACCGCCTCGCCCGCGAAATGCCGCGTGGCGTTGCTCAGAAAGTTGTCGACCGAGGCCGTGATTGCTTCCGGCGAGCGGCCGCCCACGTGCGGCGTCAACACGACGTTCTGCAGCATCAGCAAAGCTTGCGGCGGATCCGGCTCGCCCTCGTAGACGTCGAGCGCCGCACCGGCAATCGTCCGCGCCGTGAGCGCGTGAGCGAGCGCCGCCGTGTCGAGCACGCTGCCGCGCGCGACGTTGACCACGAAGCCGTGCGGCCCGAGCGCCTCGAACACCGCCGCGCCGATCAGATGACGCGTGCCCGCACCGCCCGGCGTTGCGACGATCAAAAAGTCGCTCCAGCGCGCGAGGTCTTCCACACTGTCGAAGTACCGATGCGGCGAGCCTTCACGCGGCTTACGGTTGTGATACCCGACCTCCATCTCGAAGCCCGCGCCGCGCCGCGCGACCTTCTCGCCGATGTTGCCGAGCCCGACAATGCCGAGGCGCTTGCCGGAGACGTTCGGGCGCATCGGCAGGTTGTCGCGCCAGACGCCCTTGCGCGTGGCCTGATCGAGCTGCGGCACGTCGCGCACGACCGCGAGCAGCAAGGCGAACGCATGATCGGCCACGCAATGATCGTTGGTCCCCGCGCCGTTGACGAGAACGATCCCGCGTGAGCGGGCGTGTTCAACGGCAAGGTTTTCATAGCCCGCACCCAGCGCGCTGACGAGTTGCAACAGCGGCATGCGGTCGATTTCCGCGGCGGTGAGTCCGGTCGTGCCGTTGGTCAGCACGGCGCGAATCGTCTCGCCGTGCGCGTCGATGGCGGCGGCTCGCTGGGCGGCGTCGGGTGCGTAGATGACGTGGAACGCCGCTTCGATACTCGCGCGGCTTGCATCGTTCAAATGGATCAGAACCAGAAGGGATGGCTTCATGTCGGCGCTTTCGTCGGCAACGTGGATGGACGGAATAGATTTCGAGCCAGTGTAGCAAGGCTCGCCAAGGCATGCAGGCGAGCGACCGGGCCGCCCCGGCGCGCCTCAAGTCAATTGGAATACGGCCGTTATCTTGTTGAATGGCGGAGGCGAAAATGATGCGTAACCGGTCTTTCTTTTCAGCGACCGCCCAACCGGCTTTAAAATAGCGGCACTTCCGATTCCGAGAACTCCATGCTGGACATCCTGCCGCGTGGCCCCGCGCCCGCCAACGACGATTCCGAGATGTTCGAACTCGCGCCCGTCTCGCTGTGGCTCGAAGACTTCAGCGGCGTGCGCGCACTGTTCGACGCATGGCGGGCCGACGGTGTGACCGATCTGCGCGCGCATTTCGCCGCCAATCCGGGCTGCGTCGCGCAATGCGCGCATAGCATCCGCGTCATCAAGGTCAATCAGAAAACGTTGACCCAATTCGAGGCTGCCGATTTCGACGCGCTCAACGGCAATCTCGCCTCGGTGTTCCGCGACGACATGCTCAAGACCCATCTGGAAGAGCTATGCCAGCTGTGGGCCGGGCAATCGCAGTTCACCAGCCAGACGGTCAACTACACGCTCGGCGGACGGCGCCTCGACGTGCTGCTCAAAGGCGCCGTGCTGCCCGGCCACGAGGCGCACTGGGACCGGGTGCTGGTGTCGGTCGAGGACATCACCGAACTGGAAGGCGCGCGGCATCGCGTGACGCTTGCCGAGCAGTATGTGCGCGGCTTGTTCGAGTATTCGCCGGTATCGCTCTGGGTGGAGGATTTCAGCGCGGTCAAACGTCTGCTCGACGAAGCGCGCGCGGCCGGCATCAACGATTTCCGCGTGTTTACCGACGTGCATCCCGAGTTCGTCGAGCGCTGCATGCAGGAAATCCACGTGCTCGACGTGAACCAGCACACGCTGGACATGTTCGCGGCCAAAGACAAGAAAACGCTGCTGGCGCATCTGCCTGATGTGTTCCGCGACGACATGCGCCCGCATTTCCGTGAGCAGTTGATCGATCTGTGGGACGGCAAGCTGTTCCAGCAGCGCGAGGTGCTCAACTATTCGCTCGATGGCAGCGAGGTGCACGTGCACCTGCAATTCTCCGTGCTGCCCGGCCATGAAAAGAACTGGGATCTGGTGTTGGTGGCGCTCACGGACATCACGGCGCGCAAGAAAGCCGAAGCCTATCTCGAGTTCCTCGGCAAGCATGACGTGCTGACCAAGCTGCGCAACCGCTCCTTCTACGTGGACGAACTGAACCGGCTTGAACGCAAGGGTCCGTGGCCCGTCACGATCATCATGGCCGACCTGAACGGTTTGAAACGCGTGAACGATCAACTCGGCCACGCGGCAGGCGACGCGTTGCTGCGGCGCGCCGGCGAGGTGCTCGCCAAAGCGACCGAGACGCCGTTTCATGCGGCGCGCATTGGCGGAGACGAGTTTGCGATCCTCATGCCCGACACCGACGAGCGCGGCGGCGTCGCAATGGTCGATGCAATCAGGCAACTGGTCGAGATGAACAATCAGTTCTATCCCGGCTCGCCGCTGAGCTTCTCGATGGGCGCGGCCACCTGCCAACGGGGCGACCGGCTCGAAGCAGGCGTGCAGCGCGCCGATCTGCTGATGTATGAGGACAAGCGCGCAACCTATGCGAACCAGCCGGCCGCCGGCGCCGGCGACGCGGCAGGCCGCTGACAAACAGTCGCGCGGCCCGCCGCTCGTTTAGCCCGGCAGTTTGGCCGCCAGCACGTCGACCTTCTCGATACTGGGTGGCGAGGCGAACAGTTCGCCCGCCTTCGCCATCAACGCGGCGGCCACCTTGCCGTTCAGGTGCGCGTCACGGCCGCCTTCATCCGCGAAGGCATCGAAAATACCGAATGTGGACGGCCCCAGCTTCAAGGCGAACCATGCGATGGTGCCCGGCTCCTCCTCGACGAGCGGCAAGCCGCCGAGCAGGAACGCTTCGATCTCTTTTTCCTTGCCTGGCCTGGCTTCAAGACGAACGTACAGGGCGAGTTTGACCATGACAGAACTCCTGCTGTGAGATTCGGGCAATAGGCGTGCATTACAAATGCATTGCTAGCGTGGCGGCACACGCAGGATCGCCACGCTATCGGAAAAGTATAGTCCGCCGCTCCTTTGGCATCGCCACGCGCCCTTCAGGCGGGTATTTAAACGTGCCGGTTTGCGCTAGCGCAGCATTGAGCGTGCCGGACACCGGCGTCCCGGCACGCGTCCGCTATACTCGCGGACCCTGAAGTTATCCGCGGCCCACCGCGGTCCGGAACCACAATCATGTCGACGATTCCCGCCTGCCCGCAATGCGCAATGGAAAACACTTACCCCGACGGCGACAATTACGTCTGTCCGGATTGCGCGCATGAATGGCCGATCCACGCCGCCGCATCCGCCGACGACGCCGACCAACGCGTCGTCAAGGATGCCAACGGCAATCCACTCGCCGATGGCGATGCGGTCGTGCTGATCAAGGACCTGAAAGTAAAAGGCTCGTCGATCACGCTGAAAATGGGCACCAAGGTGAAGAGCATTCGCCTCGTGGGCGGCGATCATGAAGTGGACTGCAAGATGGACGCCGGCAACTTCATGCTGAAGGCCGCTTATCTGAAGAAGGTCTGAGCGAACAGCGCCGGCCGCGAACGCCGGCGCTCAAACGCCCGGAAAGCGCAATTCGAAACGCACCACGCCCGGCGCCGGACACACCACGCACGCGGTGCCGCTGTGCAGATGCATGATCGCCTTGACGATCGCGAGGCCCAGACCACTCGATTCGGTGAACGCGCTGCGCGCCGCATCCGCGCGATAAAAGCGGTCGAACAAACGCCCCAGCTGCTCTTCGGGAATGGGCGCGCCGTCGTTTTCGACCACCACCGTGGCGCCCTCTTCGTCCTGCGAGCCGCGCAAACGCACCACCGTATCGCTCGCGCCGTAACGCACCGCATTGACGACCAGGTTGTTGATCGCACGCCGGCACAGCATGGGATTCACCCATGCCACACCGTCTGCCTCGACCACGAAGCGCATGCCGCGTTCGTCGGCGGGACCTTCGAAATAGTCTGCGATCCTGACGAGTTCCTCGCGCAGGTCGATCGGCTCACGTTCGACTGAGAGCGCCGCATGGTCCGCATGCGCAAGAAACAGAATGTTTTCCGCGATGTGACTGAGGCGACTCAGCTCCTCCAGATTCGATTCAAGCACCTGCTGATACTCTTCGGGCTCGCGTGTCCTCGCGAGCGTAACCTGGGTCTGCCCGATCAACGCGCCAACCGGGGTGCGGATTTCGTGCGCCAGGTCGGCGGAAAACTGCGACAGATGTTCATAACCGTCGGCGAGACGGTCGAGCATGGCGTTGAACGCGTGCGTGAGCTGGCGCAATTCGAGCGGCGCCGCCTCGCTGTCGAGCCGCACGGACAGGCTCGCCGGGCTGATCTGCGCGGCCCGCGTGGCAATCTCGCGCACCGGGCGCAACGCTCGGCGCAGCACGCAATAGGCGAGCAGCGTCGCGGCCAGCATGCCGATCAGCGTGGCCAGCAGGATGCGGTTGCGATAAGCGGCCAGCATGCGCACTTCCTGCGTCATCGGGTGACCGGCGATCACTTCGACCTCGGTGCCGTCTTCGCGCGCTCGGGCGGTGGCGATCGCCCAATGCACCGGCACGCCGTCGGCGAGCCGGGTCTGGCGAATGTCGGCAAAGGTCGGCAGACGGCCCTCCTCGCCGGCCTGCAACGCGGGCACCGCCACGCCACCCGGGTTCACGTCGATAAACGGCGCCTCGCCCGGACGGCGAAACAGCAGCACGTCCTGTTCCGCGCCGAGCATGGTCTCGAACAGCAACGGCCGGTCCTTCAGTTCGCCGACCGAGTAGAGATCGCGCACAATCCGGCTGAAATGCTCGACGCGCCCGGTCAGCACCACGTCGGCGCGGCGCTGCAACGACAGCTCCGCGGAGCGGTAGAAATACGCGCCCAACGTTCCGATCACCACGCAGGCAATCGACGCGAACAGCACGGTGGTGCGAGCCGTGAGCGAGCGCCCGGTCCAGAATTTCATGAGCCGTCGCCGAAGGTGTAGCCGATGCTGCGCACCGTATGAATCAGCTTCTTTTCGAACGGATGATCGACCTTGGCGCGCAGCCGTTTGATGGCCACGTCGACCACGTTGGTGTCGCTGTCGAAGTTCATGTCCCACACTTCGGACGCGATCTGCGTGCGCGACAGCGCTTCGCCCTGACGGCGCACGAGCAGATGCAAAAGCATGAACTCCTTGTTGGTGAGCGGGATCTCGACGCCTTCGCGCGTCACCTTGCGACGCAGCACGTCGAGCTTCAGGTCGGCGATCTCGAACACGTCGCTCTCGCGGATCACGCCACGGCGCAGCAGCGTGCGGATTCGCAGCACCAGTTCGGTAAACGAAAACGGCTTGACGAGGTAATCGTCCGCGCCGAGTTCGAGACCGCGAATACGGTCGCTGACATGGTCGCGCGCGGTGAGGAAAATCACCGGCAGATCGCGCCGTGCCCGCAGCGCGCGCATGATTTCCCAGCCGTCGATACCAGGCAGCATCACGTCGAGCACCACGAGGTCGTAAGGATTTTCGAGCGCCATGTGCAGGCCGTCCGTGCCGGTGCGGGCTAGATCGACCGCATAGCCGCTCTCGCGCAAACCCTTCTTCAGGTAGTCGCCGGTTTTCGGATCGTCTTCTATGACGAGGATGCTCATGGTGCTCGGTGCTCCAATTCGGGCTTCGGCCCGGAGGCTCGCTCGAAGGCTCGCTGACATGCGGGACGTGGATATGCCGGTCATTTTACGTGGCCGTTGCGCGCCATTCATGACGTTTTTGTCATCCATCTGTCACTCGCCGGAGCCGGTCCCGAGTCTAATCTGCCCCCATCGTTCACCACCTGGAGCAGATTCATGAAGATGGTTTCCGCGCGTGCGTTGCGCACCTTCGTCGCCCCGGCACTCGCCGCCGCTGCGTTCCTCACCGCCGGTCCGGCCGCATACGCCCAGAACGCCATGCCGACCGGCGTGCGCGGCACGGTAACATCGTTGTCGGGCGACCTGCTCAAGGTCCACACGCGCGACGGCAAGGACGTCGACGTGAAGCTCGCCAAGGACACGCCGATTCGCGGCGTCGTGCTCGCCGACGTGAACGACATCAAGCCGGACAGCTACGTGGGCACCGCCGCGATCCCGCAAGCGGACGGCACGCTGAAAGCACTCGAAGTCCACGTGTTCCCCGCGAGCATGCGCGGTGCCGGCGAAGGGCACCGTCCGTGGGATCTCGGCGGCAACAGTTCGATGACCAACGGTACGGTCGGTTCGCTCGTGGTCAGCAACGGCCGCACGATCACCGTGAAGTACAAGGACGGCGAAAAGAAGATCGTGATTCCGCAAGACGTCCCTATCGTCGCGCTGGAACCGGGTGACCGCTCGCTGCTCGTGCCGGGCGCGAAGGTCGTGCTGTTCGCACACAAGGAAGCCGACGGCTCGATGGCGGCCAACTTCATCTCCGCGGGCGAGCACGGCGTAACGCCGCCGATGTAACACGACATTGCCGTTTTCCGGTTTGTTCGAGCAGCCGCGCTTTTTTAAATGGCGCGGCTTTCCAGCTCCCGTTCGCCTCGCGATCCTTTCCATGCCCGAACCGCAAATGCGCCTGCTCCTCCACCCGCTCGTCGTCCGTATCACACACTGGATCAACGCGTTCGCGATGGTCTGCATGGTGATGAGCGGCTGGGCCATCTATAACGCGTCGCCCTTCTTCCCATTCAGATTTCCGGCGTGGGCGACCGTCGGCGGATGGCTGGGCGGCTCGATCGCCTGGCACTTCGCGGCGATGTGGCTGCTCTGCGCGAACGGCCTGCTGTATTTCGCGTATGGCCTCGGCGGTGGGCATTTCCGGCGCAAGCTGTTGCCGGTTCATCCCCGCGACGTAATACATGACGCAAGCCTCGCGCTGCAATTCAAGTTGCCGCACGATACCGGCAGATATAACGCGGTGCAGCGCGCGCTGTATCTCATCGTATTGGCTCTTGGCGTGTTGCTGGTCGCGTCGGGGCTGTCCATCTGGAAGCCGGTGCAATTTTCGTGGCTCACAGCCTTATTCGGCGGCTTCGATTTCGCACGGCGCGTGCATTTCATCGCGATGGCGGGTGTGGTCGGTTTCGTAGTGGTGCATCTGGCGCTGGTGCTGCTCGTGCCGCGCACGCTGCTGCCAATGCTGACCGGTCGCGCGCGGCATGCAGCGCATGGAGGAACCCAGGCATGAGCGCATCTGAACGCAACGGCGACGAACGCCGAGCCCGCATCGTCCTTGCCGATCATCAGCCGCAAATCGAGCGGCTGCAGCGGCGCCTGTTTCTGCGCTCGTCGCTTTCCATCGGCGCGCTGGCGATGCTTTCCGGCTGCAACATGCAGGATGGCGATTCGGTCGACAAGGTGCTCTGGGCCATGTCGCGCTGGAACGATCGCGTGCAGGGCTGGCTGTTCGACCGCAACAAGCTGGCACCTACCTACTCCGCGCGCGAAATCACCGATCCGTTTCCGTTCAACGCGTTCTATCCGGAGTTCGACGCGCCGGACATCGACGGTTCGACCTATCAGCTCGAAGTCTCAGGGCTCGTGTCGGACAAGCGCAGCTGGAATCTCGATCAGCTGCGCGCGTTGCCGCAGGTCTCGCAGATCACACGCCACATCTGCATTGAAGGATGGAGCGCGATCGGACAATGGCGCGGCGTGCCGTTTCGCACGTTTCTGGAGCGCATCGGCGCGGATCTGAGCGCTCGCTATGTCGGCTTCAAATGCGCGGACCGCTATTACTCCAGTCTCGACATGGCGACGGCCCTGCATCCGCAGACGCAACTCACGCTCGATTTCCGCAATGAGCCGCTGCCGGCCAAATACGGTTATCCACTGAAGCTGCGCGTGCCGACCAAACTTGGCTTCAAGAATCCCAAGCACATCGCGGCGATCTTCGTGACGAACACGAACCCTGGCGGCTATTGGGAAGATCAGGGCTACAACTGGTTCAGCGGTTTGTAATGCGGCCCGTTTGCCCGCTCACACGGCGGTGACGTAGCGCGCCACCGGTTTGACCACGCGTGGTGCCGGCGAATCGTACAAGGTGCGCATGCGCTTCACTTCGTCCACTGGACTGAGGCCGAAAAGGCGCTTGAACTCACGGCTGAATTGCGACGCGCTTTCATAACCGACGCGCGCCGCGGCCGCGCCCGCATTCAAACCATCCTGCACCATCAGCAAACGCGCATGATGCAAACGTGTGGTCTTCACGTATTGCATCGGCGAAGTGGCGGTGACGGCTTTGAACTGCGCGTGAAACACGGCGAGGCTCATGCCGGCTTCGGACGCGAGCGTATCGACATCGAGAACGCCGTGGTAATCGGCATGAATCCGCCGCAATGCTTTGGCAATGCGGCCGAAATGATTCTGATGCGTGAGTGCCGCGCGAATCGCGTCGCCCTGCTCGCCGGTCAGCACGCGATAACAGATCTCCCGCACCACGCCGGGCGCGAGAATGCGTGCGTCGAGCGGCGAAGCCAGCGCGTCCATCAGACGCTGCACCGCGTTGCACAGCGCCGGGTCGAGTGGCGTCGAATAGATGCCGACGGGTTCGTGCTGCGCGGCGCCTTGCGTCTCGTTCAACGCCATCAGCAATTCCGCCACCATGGTGAGATCGACGCGCACCGAGATGGCGAGAAAAGGCTCATCCGGGCTCGCCTCGGTCTCGCATTCGAATGGCAACGGCACCGAGAGCACCAGATACTGCTGCGCGTCGTACTGAAACACCTGATCGCCGAGAAAGCCGCGCTTGCGTCCCTGGCAGACGATCACGATGCTCGGCTCGTACATGACAGGCATGCGCGGCATGGGACTATTCGCGCGCATCAGATTGACGCCTTCGAGACTCGTGCGCGTGAAGCCCGGGTTGGGCGCGAGCACGTCGAATAATTCGACCACACGCTGCTGGGCGGGATCGAGCGGGACGGGTTCAGCGGAACGGGTTGACATGACGGTATAGTGACGTGCAAGAGAATAATGCTTGAAATTTAGCACCAAACGACCTATCGCGCTGCTCGCCAGGAGTTTTAGGCAAACCTTCAAGACATTCAGGTATTCCCGGGCTCCTCGCCCGCTCCTATCATGGGAACCCTGCCGGATCATCTATTTCCGCGCTGCGCCGGGCTCGATTGGCCATTGCCTGTTTGACGAATTTGCCAGCCACCGCCCGCGCCGTGATCCCGGTTCATGACGAGGTTGGCCTCATCGGCGACATGCGTCGCCCATCGCCGGCGCCTTGCGACTTCACCCTCTTTGCTGGAGCTACCCATGAGCACGACTTATGCCTATGCAGCGACCGACGCTACCGCGCCGCTCGCACCGTTCGAAATCCAGCGCCGCGAACTTCGCCCCCTTGATGTGCAAATGGATGTGCTGTTTTGCGGCGTGTGCCATTCCGATTTGCATCAGGCGCGCAATGAATGGAAGAACACCGTATTTCCGGTGGTGCCGGGCCATGAAATCGTCGGCCGCGTGACCGCGGTCGGTGCGGACGTGACGAAGCACAAGGTGGGCGATCTGGTCGGCGTCGGCTGTCTGGTCGATTCGTGCCGCACGTGTGCGAGTTGCGAGGAAGGTCTCGAGCAGTATTGCGAGAACGGTTTTGTCGGCACGTATAACGGAGTCGACCGGGTCGACGGTCAGATCACTTACGGCGGCTATTCCACGCAACTGGTCGTGGACGAAGCGTTCACCTTGAGCGTGCCGGACAATCTCGACCCTGCCGGCGTGGCGCCGTTGCTGTGCGCGGGCATCACCACCTATTCGCCGCTGCGCACGTGGGGCGCCGGTCCCGGCAAGAAGGTCGGCATTGTCGGCCTTGGCGGCCTGGGTCATATGGGCGTGAAGCTGGCGCGCGCGATGGGTGCGCATGTCGTGTTGTTCACCACGTCGCCCTCGAAGATCGAAGACGCGAAGCGGCTGGGTGCGCATGAGGTGGTGATTTCGAAGAATGCCGAAGAGATGGAAGCGCATTTGAACAGCTTCGATTTCATTCTGAACACCGTGGCTGCGCAACATGATCTGAATCCGTTTTTGAATCTGCTCAAGCGTGATGGAACCATGACGCTGGTCGGCGCGCCGGAGCACGATCATCCGTCGCCGCAGGTGTTCAATCTGATTTTCAAGCGTCGCCGGTTGGCTGGGTCGTTGATTGGCGGCATTGCCGAGACGCAGGAAATGCTGGATTTCTGCGGTGAGCATGGGATTACTTCGGATATCGAGGTGATTCCTATGCAGGGGATTAATGAGGCTTATGAACGGATGCTGAAGAGCGATGTCAAGTATCGGTTTGTGATTGATCTGGATTCCTTGCGGAAGTAAATTTTGGGTGGGCCGCGCTGCGGGGGTGTTGTTTTTTTTGCCTGCGGCGCGGTCGGGGTTGGGTTGTTTTTTTTGGCTTTGGCCTTTCCTTGAATTCGTGGTGGTCTATTGGCGTTGCCCCTGTGCGGGGCGGCACTTACTTTCTTTGCCGCCGCAAAGAAAGTAAGCAAAGAAAGCGGCTTCACACCGCTAATTTTTAAGCGGGTCCCCCGCACAGCCACGGCAGTGGTTCATCTGGAATCCGTGCCCTCGCACATTCCACTCCAGTGACAAAGCCATCATCCGCTCCCACTCCGCACTGCGTGCGTCGCGGACGGGTATGCGCGGGAACCCGTCAGTAGGACTAACGCCGTGGGGGCCGTCTGCTTCGCCTCGGCGACACCCTAAAAAGGCCACTGTTCAATGAAGACCGCTGCGGCGCGCGCAGCGCCGCCGGAAGCATGACTGCCTTGTCACCGGGGCGGAATGTGCGAGAACGCGGATTCCAGATGCGCCACTCCCCCCTCCAAGCCAGGGGACCCGCTTATGAGCTAGCGGTGTAAAGCCGCTTTCTTTGCTTACTTTCTTTGCGGCGGCAAAGAAAGTAAGTGCCGCCCCGCACAGGGGCAACGCCAATAGACCACGAAGAATTCAAGGAAAGGCCAAAGCCCAAAGATCACAAACAAAAACCGCCCCGCAGCCAACCCCCAACCCCAGACTGGAGCACAACCCGTGATCGACCGAATAACCGCAATGCGCACATTCATCCGAATCGTGGACACCAACAGCTTCACCCGCGCAGCGGAATCCCTCAACATTCCCCGCGCCACGGCGACCACCATCGTCCAGAATCTGGAAGCGCTGCTAGGCACAGTTCTCCTCGCCCGCACCACGCGGCGCCTGAGCATTACACCCGAAGGCGCGGCCTACTACGAGCGCTGCGCGCAAATCCTCGCCGACATCGACGAAATGGAAGCCAGCATCCGGCACGCCACGGATAACCTGACCGGGCGCCTGCGTATCGAAATGCCCGGCGCGGTGGCCAGCACGATCGTCCTGCCGGCCCTGGACGACTTCCACACGCGCTACCCGAACCTCGATCTCGCTATCGGCATCAGCAACCGCACCGTCGATCTGATCTCCGAAGCAATCGACTGCAGCATCCAGCTAGGCGAATTGCCGGATTCGAATCTGGTCGCGCGCCAACTCGGCACGCTCGAACACGTGACCTGTGCGAGTCCGGCCTACCTGACCCGTCATGGCACACCCACGGACCTCGACGATTTGCACGGACATACGGCCGTCAATTGCATGTCGCCGCACAACGGACGCGAAGTGGATTTCGATTTTGAAGTGGACGGCGAAGCGCAAAATGTCAAGGTAAAAGGCTTCGTCAAAGTCAGCGACGAACAGGCCTATCTCACCTGCGGCTTGCAAGGCCTCGGCTTGATTCAGCCCGCCCGCATCGCCGCGCAACCCTATCTGGATTCTGGACTTTTGCGCGAAGTCCTGCCGCAATGGAAGCCGGTGCCGATGCCGGTCTCGGTCGCGTATGTGAAGAATCGCCGCGTCTCGCCACGCGTGCGCGCGTTCGTCGACTGGCTGGCGGAGTTGTTCGAGAAAGCAGAGCACGTCGATCAGGATCTGTCGCGTGTCCGTCAGTTACTGCGCGGCCTGCATCCCGCCTGAAGCGGGTTCAATGCGGGCGCGCAGTCCGCGCGACAATTCCGTTGGTTCTGTAGTGTGATTGGCGTCGTTCGCGCCAGCAGATCGACATGAAACCAAAAAATCCCGACCATAAAAGCGATTAAGGCTCGTCTTCTGCAATCGCACAGGCGCGCAAAGCGTATAGCCGGCAGCGTTGCCATCCTCGCCGCCAAAGCTCCCTTACTTCCCCCATCCACCACGGTTTTCGCGGCAAATAAAGAATGCGTCAAGGCTGGCGTGCCTGCTGCGCCGAAGCCGGACAGGCCGGATCCTTACCCCAGTGACCGTCGCATACGCGCCAGCGGCACAACTGGTCTTCGAAGAAGCCACGCTTGCCGCACTCTTTCACGCGTTCAGCCAGTTTGGCGTTGCCGGCAGCGCTTGCACTGACCTTGGTCGCCGTGTCCTGTGCCGCGGGCTTGGTGTCCGCCGGTTTGGTCCGGGCGACGAGAGCCGCCAATAGATCGGCATCCGAATCATCCTTCGAAGCATTGCTGGTCGCGCGCGCTTTCTTCGACTGCGCGACCGCAGTCGGCGCGCTCGCGTGACGGTTCACCGCCGCCATGCTTTCCTTCTTGCCGTGCGCCGCGCTCTCGTGCTTCTCCTTGGTGGCTACAGCCGTCGCGTTTTTGCCGTGCTTCGCCGCCGGCACCGTGACCGCTGAAGCAGCCGTTGCGGATGCAACCGGTGCAGGTGCGCTGCTCGGTTCCGCACCGTCGGCGAGCGCGCGCGACAGGCGGCTGGCGTCACCACTGGCGGGCGCCGTGGCGGATGCCGCAGCGGCCTTGCTATCGCTGTCGTCGGCAACGATGGTCGCCGCTTGCGACGACGCCGCGGCCGGCACCTCTGCTTTCGCGACAACCTGCGGCACGTTGCTTGCAGCAACCGCGGGCGCGGCAGCCTTCTCGACGCTGGCAGGCGTGACCTCCGCCAGCGACTCGCTCTGCACGCGCCGCTGCATATGCCACGCTCCCCAGCCGCCGGCTGCGATCACGAGCAAGGCGACCAGCGCGAGCACCGCTTTCGACCGGCGTGGTTTTTCCGTAGGCGGCGCAACGCGGCCTTCGAGGTTCGCAAGAATTCGCGAACCATTGCCATCAGCGCCTTTAGCCTTATCGGATAACAGGCTAGGCGGGGCTTTGGAATTCGAACTTTCCGGCGCACTCATTCACTGTCTCATTGAATCCTGGATTATTTCGCCGTGATAATACGCTCCGGCTCCTCTCAGAGCAGGCCTGATTCTAAGAGCAAGCATTACAAAATACAATTCTTTCCAATTTCCGGGGTCGCCTTTGATTGCCGTAGTACTTTTCGCCTATTTCGCGCTCGCCGTCGTGATCGCCGCAATGCTGCTATTGCCGACAGTACGCGCCTCTTTATTGGACGCGGCTCTCACTATTCATGGTCGCTTTATGCGCGGAGCATCGCGAAGTGCATCTCGCGCACGCGGCCAATTAGTGCGCTCGGCAAAAATTTCGCAATCGACCGCAATCGATATGCAAAAGTTACTGGTAAAGCGGCGCTTGCTGATTTTTACCACCACAGGTATTCTTGCGACGCCTCCATTGGTGGCATTGGCTTTACGCGGCCGGCAATTATTCCAATTCGATGACACTGCGCGGGTACCGGACGAGAAAATTGCCGCGTTATTGAACGGCGAACAGCTCGTGCCCCCGCCGCCGCTGCCACCGGAGGTATTTGCCACGCAGGAAGTCGAGCAGATCCGGCCCGCGCTTAAAGACGCGAGCCGCGACTGGAATTTGCTCGAAGCCGATTTCAGAACACGTTTATTGCTCGTTTACAAAATCATGCACGAGCAATACGGGTATGAAATGGCCTTACTGGAAGGTTATCGCAGTCCGGAGCGGCAAAACCGGCTGGCGCAAATGGGGGGCAACGTCACTAATGCCGCAGCGTTTCAAAGCTACCACCAATACGGGCTTGCCGCGGACAATGCATTTTTGCGCGACGGCAAACTCGTCATTTCAGAAAAAGATCCCTGGGCCATGCGAGGTTATCAGCTATACGGACAGACAGCGGAACAGGTCGGTCTGACGTGGGGTGGGCGCTGGAAAATGATGGATCTCGGGCACGTCGAATATCACAAACCCGGCTTCGTCCTCGGGCGCGGTCATTAGGATAAAGCGTGGAATAAGAGGTTGACAATGGGGCGTTCAATCAGATTTTCTGGCGAAAAGCGGCAATGCCGCATGCATAATGGCATTGCGCCGATCACATTCTCTGCGGCTTTTTTTCGCGGATTTAACAATCTTGCCGTATTCGCTTTCGCCTGAACATGCACTCGATTTATTTCAAACGCCATACGCGCACCATGCCGTGCGCCACAGCACGCGCCACGACATTCATCACCCAGACCTGAACGGCTTATGCGACGCATTCTCAACGTGTTGACCCACACACGCACGCTCTCGATCATCGGCTTGCTCGCGCTCGCTGCTGTTCTATTCATCGGCGCGGATACCTTGCAGATCGACCTGATGTGGCCAGCCATCGCGCTCGGCGTCGTGGTCGCGCTGTGGCTGCTGGTGTGGGTGGTACGCCGTCTGCGCGCGCGGCGCGCGAACCGCAAGCTCGGCGAAATGCTCGAGCAGCAGGCGGAAAAGCAGACTGAAGCCGGCCCCGCGCCCACCCCCGCACGCCAGGCCGAACTCGACGTGCTGCGCACGCGCCTCGTCGAGGCGGTGAAGACCATCAAGACCTCGAAGATCGGCCAGGTCTCCGGCGGCTCGGCGCTGTACGAGTTGCCGTGGTACATCGTGATCGGCAACCCCGCCGCGGGCAAGAGCAGCGCGGTGTTGAATTCGGGTTTGCAATTTCCGTTTGCCGACAAGAACAACGCGGTAATTCACGGCATTGGCGGCACGCGTAATTGCGACTGGTTCTTCACGACCGAGGGCATTCTGCTCGACACCGCGGGGCGCTATTCCGTGCACGAGGAAGACCGCACCGAATGGCTCGGTTTCCTCGGCCTGCTCAAACGTTTCCGCCCGAAGGCGCCGATCAACGGCATTATCGTCACGGCGAGCATTGCGGAGCTGACCAACAGCAAGCCTGAATTCGCGATCAATCTCGCCAAGAATCTGCGCCAACGCGTGCAGGAATTGACCGAGAAGCTCGAAGTCTTCGCGCCGGTGTATGTCATGTTCACCAAGGCCGACCTGATTACCGGCTTCACCGAATTCTTCAGCGGCAGCGACCGCCACGAATACGACCGCGTGTGGGGCGCCACCCTGCCCTACGAGCCGGACGAAAAGCGCGACGTGGTGGGTCTCTTCGACGAGCACTTCGAGGAGCTGTACGACGGCCTGAAAGAAATCAGCGTCGCGCAGATGTCGATCAATCGCGGCAATAAGCTCTCGCCGGGTCAGCTGAGCTTTCCGCTCGAATTTTCCACCATCAAACCTGCGTTGCGCGCGTTTCTCGCCACGCTGTTCGAGACCAACCCGTTCCAGTACAAGCCCATTTTCCGCGGCTTCTACTTCACCAGTGCATTGCAGGAAGGCGAGACCAATAGCGCCGCGGCCACACGCATCGCGAACCGTTTCGGCCTGAGCGCCGATAGCCTGCCCAAGCCGCATAGCGCGTTTTCGAAGAACGGCTTCTTTCTGCGCGACCTGTTCTCCAAGGTGATCTTCGCCGACCGGCAAACGGTCAGGCAATTCGCCAGCCCCGCGAAAACGCGCATGCGTTATGCGACCTTCTTCGGCTTCGTCGCGGTGCTCGCACTGGCGCTCGGCGGCTGGACCTGGTCGACGGTCAACAACCAGCAACTCACGGCGAACGTGCAGGCCGACCTCGACAACGTAGTGCGCCTGCAGCAGAACCGCAATGATCTGCAATCGCGGCTGCAGGCCATGGACGTGCTCGAGGACCGCATCGACCAGCTCGAGCAGTTCCGCCGCGACAAGCCGCTTGCGGTATCGCTCGGCCTCTATCAGGGCGACCGGCTCGAACAGCGTCTGCTCACCGAGTACTACAACGGCGTGCGCCAGATCCTGCTCGATCCGGTCTCGCAGAATCTCGCTTCTTTCCTGAAGGACGTCAACGCACACCCCGACCAACTCGCGCCGTTGAACCGCGCACCGGACGCCGCCGCGATTCCGGTCTCCACGCATTCGGCCATGAGCGCGAACAGCCAGGGTGGACTTTATAGCGACGCCTCGCCGACCAACGTCGAAGATGCGTACAACGCGCTCAAGACCTACCTGATGCTGAGCGACAAGCGTCATGTGGAAACGGCTCACCTCACCGACCAGGTTGCCCGCTTCTGGCGCGGCTGGCTCGAAACGAATCGCGGCAACATGCCGCGTGACGAGATGATCCGCAGCGCCGAACGCATGATCACCTTCTACCTTTCGCGCGTGTCCGACGACGACTGGCCGATGATCGACCAGAACCTCGGTCTCGTCGACCAGACGCGCGAGAACCTGCGCCGCGTGGTGCGCGGCATGCCGGCCCGTCAACGGGTTTATGAGGAAATCAAGGCACGCGCATCGACCCGTTTCGCGCCGATGACGATCGCGCGCATTGTCGGCGAAAGCAATACGGCGCTGGTGGCGGGCAGTTACGCGATTCCCGGCACCTTCACGCGAGAAGCGTGGTTCCAGTACGTGCAGCCCGCCATTCGCGACGCGGCCACCAAGGAACTGCAGGCCAAGGACTGGGTGCTCAACACGTCAGCCCACGACGACCTGACGCTGGAAGGCAGTCCCGAGCAGATCCAGAAAGCGCTCGTCACGATGTACAAGACCGAGTGCGCCATGCACTGGCAAAAGTTCATGCAAGGCATTGCGGTGCAGAGCTTCGGCAGTTTCGGTCAGGCCGTGGATGCGATGAACCGTCTCGGCGACCCACAGGATTCGCCGATCCGCAAGGTGCTCGAAACCGCGTACGACCAGACTTCGTGGGACAACCCCTCGCTCTTCAACGCGAACCTGAAGCGCGCGCAAACCGGCGTGACGAGCTGGTTCAAGAACTGGTTCTCGCGGGCGCCGACCGGCCAGATCAACGCGAATATCGATATCAACGGCAATCCGGTCGAGATGCCAATGGGTCCGATCGGCCAGGAGTTCTCGGCGCTGGGCCGCATCGTGGTAAGCGGCGACAACGGCTCGATGCTCAAGGGCTATATGGACACGCTGTCGAAGGTCCGCACACGCTTTAACGTGATCAAGAATCAGGGCGATCCGGGACCGGGCGCGCGTCAACTGATGCAGCAGACGCTCGACGGCAGCGGCTCCGAGCTTGCCGATTCGCTGAAATACGTCGACGAACAGATGCTCACCGGTCTCACCGACTCGCAACGCAAAGCGCTGCGCCCGCTGCTCGTGCGTCCGTTGATGGCGGCGTATGCGGTGGTGATCCAGCCGGCGAGCGTCGAAGTCAACAAGGTGTGGAATGCGCAGGTTTATCAGAGCTTCCAGGGTTCGCTAGCCAACAAGTATCCGTTTGCGAGCGACGCGAAGGTCGAAGCCGGCGCGGGCGAAATAGCCCAGGTGTTCGGTCCGGACGGCGCGATTGCCAAGTTCGTCGGCACCACGCTCGGGCCGCTCGCGGTGCGCCGTGGCGACACGCTGACGGCGCGCACGTGGGGCGATATGGGCCTCGCGCTCACGCCCGACTTCACCAACGGCTTCGCGCGCTGGGTGGCACCGCTTGCCGGCGGCGCGGCCGGTGCGTCGGGCCAGAGTTCCTCCGAACCGCAGACCGTGTTCCAGATCCTGCCGCAGCCGAGCAGCGGCACGACGGAATACACGCTTGCAATCGACGGCCAGCAGATGCGCTACCGGAACACGCCGCCGCAGTGGACCAACTTCGTGTGGCCGAATCCTTCGGGTTCGCCGGGCGCGACGCTGAACGCCACGACCTTCGACGGCCGCACGCTGCAACTGGTCAACGAACCGGGCCGCTACGGCCTGGAAAAGCTGATCAATTCGGCGCAACGCAAGCGTCGTCCGGACGGCACGTTCGATCTGTCGTGGACGCAAGGCAGCGTGACGGTGGCGGTCAGCATGCGCATCATCAGCACGTCGCAGGCTTCGAGCGGCACGAGCGATGCGCCGCAACAGCAGAGCCTGCGCGGCTTGCGGCTGCCCTCCTCGGTGGCGGATGTGAGCGCGGCGGCGAATTCGGTCAACGCGACCGCCGCGGGTGCACCGGGCGCCGCGCCCGCGATCGCGCCGGCCTCGCAAGCGGCGCGTCCGGCTACGGCCGCCGCCGCGGTTTCGAATACAGGGGGTGCGCAATGACGCAAACCGTGCAGGCGCAAATCGCCTACTTCGGCAAGATCCCGTCGCGCGGCGACTTTGTGAAGAGCGCCCATAATCCGCAGCTGCTCGCCACGCTCGACCGCTGGATCGCGGAAGCCATGGAACTGCTGAGCGACGATCCACGCTGGAAGATCGTCTACGAAAACGCCAAGCCGATGCACTTCGCGTTCCTCGGTTCCCGCAGCAAACTGGCGATTGCCGGGCATATGATGGCCAGCCACGATCAATCCTCGCGGCGTTTTCCGTTTCTTGCCGCGACCGCGCTCGAAGTCGAAAAGCCGCTGACGTTTCTCGCGCACAGCCCGCTTGCCTTCGCGCGGCTGTGGTCGCGCGTCGCGGCGCAGATGAAGCCGCTGCTTGGCGCGAGCGAACCGCCGGGCGCGCTGCAGGCACTCGGCGACATGCAGGTGCCGATCGAGATCGGCGGCGGCCCCGGCAATCCGCACGACGGCACCTTCAACGATTTCGTCGAGCATCAAACGCTCGCGGGCCTCGAACAGATGCTGCTCGCGAGCGGCCATCCGGTGCGTTTGCGCGGCGCGATGCTCGCGCTCGGCTCGCTGCTGCGTCCGGTGATGCAAAGCGGTTCGTCGCATCTCGAACGCGGGCTGACCTTGCCGCTGCCGAACGATCCGTTCTACCGCAGTCTCGTGGCCGCGTTCTGGCTCGAACTGATCGCGCCGTTCGTCGCGCAGGCGGATTTCGAACTGGCGATTTTCATCGGCACGATTGCCGAGCGCGAGCGGCTCATCATCGGCTTTAATGGCGCGTCGGCCAAAACGCTGCACAGCGTGGTCGATCCGCAGTCGTATGCGGCACATAACATCGATATCGACGACCCCGAGTGGATCGACGAACACGCACAGAACGATCATGGCATCAGCAAGCTCGTCAGTTACCTCGACCAACCGCAACTGTCGCTGCGCGTCAGCATCGACACGTTCCGCGAAGCATTCACGGGAGCGTGACACGATGCTGACCCTCTCCACGCGCACGTCCGTGCTGCTTGCGGGCCTTCTGCTCAGCGCCCTCGCGCATGCCGACAACGACGGCCCCGCTCGCGTCACGCCGGTCGACAACAGCGGTATTTCGATTCACACCACGATTTTGCCGCCGGCTGCGTCGGCGCCGGTGGGTAATGCGGGACCCGCAGTGACCACGGCCGGGCTCGCCAGCGGCACGACCGGCGCGGGCACCGGCGCGATCAGCGCGGCGCCGCCGCCCGCCAACGCGACGCCGGGCCAGGTGGTGGTTGGCGGCAAGGTGCCGGACGAAGCGACCAAGGCGGCCGTGCTCGCCCGCCTGCGCGACACATACGGCGCGGCCAACGTGGTCGACCAGATCGAAGTCGCCGACGTGGCGACGCCGCCGAACTGGTCCGCCAACGTGCAAAAGCTGATCGGTCCGCAATTGAAGCAGATCAGCAAAGGCCAGTTGAAAATCGACGGCACGCAGATCGACGTGAAAGGCGAAGTGCACAACGAATCGCAGCGCCAGCAACTCGCGAGCGACATGGCGAATGCGCTGAACCCGACCTATACGATCAAGAACGGCCTGCGCGTGAGCGCATCCGAGCAAGGCCTGCTCGATCAGACGCTCGCGAACCGCACGATCGAATTCGAAACCGGCAGCGCCACGCTCACGCCCCAAGGCCGCGCGATTCTCGATCAGATGGCCGCCGCCATGGGGAAAATGACGACCAAAACGGTTGCGATCATCGGGCACACCGACAACTCGGGTAATCGCACGTCGAATATCGCGCTGAGCCAGGCGCGCGCGGATGCGGTCAAAGGCTATCTGGTCGCGAAGGGCATCCCGCCGCAACAGATGACGACGACCGGCGTCGGCCCGGATCAGCCGATTGCATCGAATGACACGACTGACGGACGGGCACGGAATCGCCGCATCGAGTTTCGTGCGGGGTCTTGATTGGGTGTTTGCGCGGCGCGCATAAAAGAAAGCCTGGCTTCGATAGGGAACCGAAGCCAGGCTTTTTCATTTGCCGCATCGAGATTCTAATCTAGCTGTTCTCTTCCGGCTTCACACCGAGCAACTCGCGAATATGCGCGAGCGATCCGTCGTCTTTCACCACGCTCGAAAGCCATTGATGCAACGGCATATCCGCCGCCTCCGCTGCCTTGTCGGCGAAATACGCCGCAGGGTTATGCGGCTCCGTAGCGCGAAAGAACCTGGCCACCGCGCGCAGTTGCGCGACGGCCTGCGCACGGCTTTGAATTCCTGCAATCGGGCTGGCCGGCATGGTCGTCAACACAGGTTCCTCACGTTGCGGTGAAGTCTTGAAGGCGGGCTCGGCCCGTTCGTACTCGTTCGGCGCAGGTCCTTTCGCGGGTGGCGCCGCTTCGGCGTTCACGCCCACTTCGCGGGCGAAGCGTTCCACCAACCGGTAGACGCTTTCATACGCGTCTTTTGCCTGACGGAAACTCGGCGCGGAATCGCCGGCATGCCGGTCCAGCTCCTGTTCGAGCGCCAGCATAGCCGCTTCAAACGCTTTCAGATCGACGAGCAGCGCGGCGTAGAACGCCGTTGATGTGGCGCGCTTCGACGCCTCGATCTGCTCGATCGACGGTTTGCCACGCGCAATGTCGTCGGCATGATCCGGATCGCGCTTGACGGCCTGCGCAACATGCGTGGCGACATCCCAATCGATCGTGCTGTACGTATTGCCCTGCGACGACGTAATCGGCATGGCGCGTAGCAGATCGCCGGTGCGGCCGACGAGCCACGCGACGTTGCCAAGGCGATACTCGGTGTCGTCGCCGTCCGGCAGCGGATGGACGTGGTCCCAGTAGCGCTCGCAAAGTCCCGTCAACAACCCGTAGCCTTGCGAGAGACCGTTCATGCCTTCGTCGATTGCGAGCGCCTCGGTCAGCCAGACTGCCAGGCGAAGATCCTTGGTCTGCGTTTGTAGCAGACTACTCGAGCGCTCGATGACAAACGACCAATCCGCCTCTTTGATTTCCGTGACCCACTCGCCCTGATCCAGCGACGGGTCTTCGAAACGGCGTGCGTGCTGAATCGCATCGAAATCCGCTGAGAAAAGCAGATCTTCGCCACAAGGCGAGATTTCGCTGAGCGGAGCCAGCAACGTGTTCAGATTAATCGGCATGAAAGAAAGCAATAAGTATCCGGTACGGCATTAAACAGATTGACGCGCGATTCGGCGCGCCCGCTCATACCACCGTGTAGTCGAATTCGCCCGCTTCGCTCGCCCGCACGGCGATGCGTTCGAGCGAAGCGCCGTTGGCCACGCGTTCCAACACGCGCTGCGCAACTTCGGGCAGCAACGTACCGTTCAGAATGTGGTCGACATTGCGTGCGCCTGAATCCACCTCGGTGCACCGCGCGAGCACCGCATCGACCAGCGACTCGTCCCACTCGAACACGGCCTTGTGATTCGATTCAATGCGGCGGCGAATCCGTTCGAGCTTCAGGTCGATGATTTCGGCGAGCACGTCATCGGTAATCGGATAGTACGGCACCACCTTCATGCGGCCGAGAAACGCCGGCTTGAACGCCTTGTACAGTTGCGGGCGCAACGTCTCGGCGAGTTCGCCGGCGTCGGGCAGTTCTTCCTCGCTCTTGTTCAGGCAGGCCTGCATCACGGCCTGCGAACCGACATTCGAAGTCAGAATGATCAGCGTGTTGCGGAAATCGATTTCGCGGCCTTCGGCGTCGTCCATGGTGCCCTTGTCGAACACCTGGAAGAACATTTCGAGCACGTCCGGATGCGCCTTTTCGACTTCGTCGAGCAGTACCACGGAGTACGGATTGCGGCGCACCGCCTCGGTCAATACACCGCCCTCGCCGTAACCGACATAGCCCGGCGGCGAGCCTTTCAGGCCGGACACGCTATGCGCTTCCTGATACTCGCTCATGTTGATCGTGATCATCTTGCGTTCGCCGCCGTACAGCACGTCCGCCAGCGCGAGTGCGGTTTCGGTCTTGCCGACGCCCGACGGCCCGACGAACATGAATACGCCGCGCGGCTTGTTCGGATCTTCGAGATTCGCACTCGCGGTACGCACGCGCTGCGCGATCGCTTCGAGCGCATGATCCTGGCCGATCACGCGCGCGGCCAGCAACGGTTGCAGGTTCAGCACGGTCTGGATTTCATCCTTGACCATGCGGCCGAGCGGAATACCCGTCCATGACGCGACGATCTCGGCGACCACATGAGCGTCGACCTGCAACGGCACCATTGGCTGGCCGCCTTGCAAGGAGTGCAATTCGGCCACACGCGTGGCGAGCGTTTCGCGCGCCTGCTGCACCTTGCCGGCTTGTTCGGGGTCCGCGCTGGCGACGCGCGCCGCGTCGAGGTCCGCGCGCAGCCCGACGATTTCCGTTACCAGAGCGCGCTCCCTGTCGTAGCGCGCTTCGTCTTCGGCGAGGTCCTTGAGGTCTTCCTCACGGAGGGCGCGCAATTCAGCGAGACGCTCGTGGTGCAATGCGCCGCTCGCTACTTCGCGTTCCAGTGCGGCGATTTCAGCGTCGATACGTTCGAGGCGCTTCTTCGTGTCGTCGATTGCAGCCGGCGTGGAGCTGTGCGCGAGCGCCACTTTTGCGCAAGCCGTGTCGAGCACACTGATCGCCTTGTCCGGCAGTTGCCGGCCGCTAATGTAGCGATGCGACAAACGCACCGCTTCGGTGATCGCATCGTCGAGCACGCGCACGTTGAAGTGTTTTTCCATCAACCCCGCCATGCCGCGCAACATGGCCGCGGCGAGCGCCTCGCCCGGCTCCTCGATCTTCACGACCTGGAAGCGCCGCGCGAGCGCCGCGTCTTTCTCGAAGTATTTCTTGTACTCGCTCCACGTGGTGGCCGCAATGGTGCGCAATTCACCTCGCGCCAACGCCGGCTTCAGCAGATTAGCGGCGTCGTTCTGCCCGGCCTGACCACCCGCGCCAATGATGGTGTGCGCTTCGTCGATAAACAGAATGATCGGATGCGGGCTCTTCTTCACCTCGTCGATCACGTTCTTCAGGCGGTTCTCGAACTCGCCCTTCACGCTCGCCCCGGCTTGCAGCAGTCCCATGTCGAGCACATGCAGCGCCACGCCTTTTAGCGGCGCGGGCACGTCGTCGGCGGCAATGCGCAGTGCCAGCCCCTCGACCACCGCCGTTTTGCCGACACCTGCTTCGCCCGTCATGATCGGGTTGTTCTGGCGGCGGCGCATCAATATGTCGATAGTCTGGCGAATTTCGCCTTCACGGCCGATTACCGGATCGATCTTGCCTTCGCGCGCTCGCTGCGTGAGGTTGCTGGTGTACGTATCGAGCGCGGGTGTTTTCGATGGCGCGCCCGGTGCGGCATCGCTGGCCGCGGTCGCGGCTGCGGCTGCGTCCCCTTCCGCGCCTTGCGTGCCGTTGCTGCGCTCCACTTCGCGCGAGCCGGCGGTCAGCTCATCGAATTTGTGCTTCAGATCGGTCACGCGTACGTCGCGCAGCAGCGGCGACATGCGCTCGGCGAATTGAGCGAGATCCGGCGCGCTCAGCAGCGCCAGCAGCAGATGCCCGGAACGGATGCGTCCGATCTGCGAATCGAGCGATGCAATCAGCCAAGCCTGTTCGAGCCATTCGATCAGATGCCTGGAAAACACCGGCGTGCGCGTGTTGCCGGTTTTCAACCGCTGCAATTCGCGATCCAGATCCGCACGCAACGCGTGCGCGTCGATTTTGCTTGCGCGCAGAACCAGCGCGACGTCGCTGGCCGGTTCGTCCAGCAGTGCCAGCAACAGATGCTCGAGGTCGACCTCGTAGTGACCACGCGCGAGACAATTGTTCGCCGCCAGCAACGCCGCCTGCCGGCAGGTCGGATTCAGTTTGGCGATCAGGGTGTTGAGGGACGTGCTCATGTCGTGCGATCCGGGTCCAGGTTCTGTCGTTATAGTCAGTGAATCACGTGCAATTCGTAACGGGCATCCGCGCGATCACGGTCGGCCTCTTTCGTGCACAGGAACGCGTCCCAGCCGAGGCGCGCGCCCTTGCTCAACACGCTCGGGCCGACGGCCGCACGGCGCAATACCAAAGACACCTCGTATTCGAGCGTGACGCCGGCCAGCAACGTCAGCATGCGTTCGAGCGCCACCGCGCGATCGGCGCCAGGTAGAAACGCTTCGTAGTCGGCTTTGCCGAGCGGTCCGATCACGAGCCGCGCACGCATGTCGCGCTGCCAGACGCGCTCGCCCGCCAGCGCGGTCGCGCCGAGCGTCGCGTTCACGCTGCCGAGCAGCGTCAACTGATCGTGCGGCACGTCGTACCATTTGCCGACGAACTGCTCGACGCGCACCTGCACTTTGAAGTACTCCGACAGCGTGCGTTGCAAATAAGCCGCCGACACCGGACGATGCCGCGCGGCCAACGCGTAACCGGCAATGGCTTCGTCGAACAGTGCGCCCTCGCCACTTTGCAGACTGTTGCGCGTGTCGTCGTCGGCGACGCCGGCCAGCGCGAGCAGCAACGGCAAATAACGTTCGTCGCGGTCCAGCTCGTAATGAAACGGCAGACGGTATTTTTTCCACGCCGCGTAGAACAGCGCCGTCGCGCGATTCGAAAACACGTCGAAGAACTCACGCGCGGCACGATCGCGCTTGATCTGCTCGCGCGCCACGATCTGCTCGGTGTAATGCAGCGGCAACGCGCCCTGCCCGCCGAGCAGACCGAAAAACGCCGGCGTGATATCCACTTTGTCGAGCGAGCCGTCTTCGAGCGCGGCGGTACGTTGCGTTTTCTGTTTCAGCGCCGCGCCCGCAGCGTCGTAAGACTGCGCGCCGTGAATCTCGCTCGGCGGAAACGACATCGACAGCGAATTGCGGAAAGCGATTCGCTGCGCGACGATTTCTCCGGGGCGTCCGGCATGGGAAGGCGATTGCTGTGCGAACCACTTCTCGAGAATTCGCACCGCCTGAAAGAATTCGAAGCGATGCGGCTCGTCGAGAAGCTGCTCGACTACGCTAGGATCGATTCGCCGCTGCGCGGTTTGCATCGCAGAATCTCCTCGCCGGTGCGCTTCGACACGACGACCAGTTGCACAAAGCTGTTCAGATGCACGTACAGCCCAAAAAACGTGTCGATCACCCGCACGAACGACGCGAGACTCGTGCCGACGAAATGTTCTTCGTCGATAGTCAAACGAATCTCAATGCCGCGCACGAAAGTGGCAAACGGTTTGCCAGGTAGCCATTGCACGGCTGCGCGCTGTTCAATGCCCACCAGCCCGTCGATATGCCGCGCCGAGACCGCCGTGCGCCGCAAATCGTAGAGCACGAGCATTTCCTTGAGCGCCGACAGACCGCTGTTTGCCAGCGAGACGTGATTCAACGCCAGATGCGAGATCAGCCGCCAATGCGCGGCGCGCCCGCGCTCGAAACGCACGCTCGGCGTGGGGCGCCGCAACATCGAGATGCTGCCGGTCAGCGAGCCGCCCTCGAGAAACAGATCGCCGCCCTCGAGCCCTACGGCGAGACCGGCGGGCAGATCGCGATTGGTACAGGTCAGATCGAGACTCAACGTATCGGTTTGCGGCGCGGCCGGTTCGAAGTCGATATCGACGATCGAGATTTCAGTTTCATAGCCGGGGCTTTTCTGCGCGACCCAATCGTTGCGTCTGGCGAACCAGTAGTGCCCTGCACGCGCTGCTTCGCCGTGATGCAACGAATAGAACGGCCGGAATTCGATCACCGATTCTTCATGTGCCTGCTGCCTGACGAGTTTCACCGAATTGATCGAATAGACCTCGTAGGCAAATGCACGGCGCGCTTCGGCTATTACCGGATACGAAATCGCCTGATGGCTGACGCGAATCGGCTCGCCGTGCTGCTCGAACAGATTCACCACGGGCGTGCAGAAAAGGCGGAAATGATGTGCGCCCAATGAATCCAGCAGACGCGCCACGTGTGAGTCGCTGCGCACTTCCTTGAGCACCACGTGCAGCGTGACACGCTGGCAGCGGCCGCTCGCGCGCGTCATGGCCGCGAGATCGAAGTCGGCGAAATTGAATTTCTCGGGGAACGCGAAGTACTCGGTCAGCAACCGGTACGCCGGGTGCGATTTGGCCGGATAGTCGATCAGTGCGTCTTCTTCGCCGAAACCCGCCTGCACGACCGGAGATTCGCGCACCTGTTTCCACACGCCGCGCCGGTCCGCCTCCACATACGTGGCCATGGCGTTGACGAACAGACAGTCCGCCAGCGCCGCGATAAAGGACTGTTCGCCGTGCAGGTGCGTGCGCAGCGTGCCGAGTTTAAGCGCGGACAGATCGAGTTGCGCCGCCGTCGATTCAAAGGTGATCGACACGATCGCCGTGGCATTGCCTGGTAGCACGGTTGCACTCGGCGCCATCGCCACCGAGGTGTATTTCGCCTCCGAAATACGGATTGGCGCCAGCGTCACGTCGTAGGCGGTACGGAACCGGCATTGCACGCCGCGAATGGGCCGTGACTTGAGTTCAGTGCCGCGCTCCACCCGTACGGGTTCCGTCAAATGACTCAGCGCGGCGGACGTGCCCAACTGTGCGATCGAGCACGACGGAAATGGCCGCAGGTAGTGCGGATACAGCACTTCCAGCAGCGCTTCGGTGAATTCGGGGTAATCGTCGTCGAGTTTCTTGTTGATGCGCGCGCCGAGCAGCGCGAACGATTCGATCATCCGCTCGACGTGTGGGTCCTCACAATGCTCGCCGGACATGGCCAAACGCGCCGCGATCTTCGGGTAGCGTTCGGCGAAGTCGCGCGAATAGCGCCGCAGAAATGACAATTCGCGCTCGTAATACGGCAGCAGTTCTTCCATCGATCTATCCCCGGACCTGAAACCTATCCGCCCAATCTATCGCCGCCGTTGCGCGTAACGGCGGCGGTAAAGCGGTACTAAGAAAGCCATTGCTCGACAACCCCGCCACCTGAAATGCGACGGTTGAAAATCTTGCTGCTACAGCTTCGCGCGTGCGCGCGTCACTGAGTATTGCAGCGTGGACGGTTGCAGCATCGCGTCGAAACTCACCGGTTCTTCCGCCGGATGCACGACCAGCAGCGCCTGGATGGCGAAGTTCAACGCGTTGGTCGATTGTTCGTTCAATTCGAGCGTGACCGCCACATCCTGCAAGCGAGGCTCGTGCCGTGCAATGGCCTGTTGAATCGATTTGCAGATGAACGTGCGGTCGTAATGGCTCGCGAGGCTCAGGCCCGCGAAATCGTTCAGACCGTACGTGAGCACCGAGCGCTGGCATTCCGGTAGCGCCGCCAGCTCAGGCTCGGTCAGGGCGATGCGCGTATTCAGGATCGCCTCGACGTCGCGCGCGACGGTGCTCTTCAATTCGTCCAACGACAATTGCCGCATCGCCGGAGAAGCCGGCAGATGCGGTTCGTCGTCGAACAGCTTGTCGAGAAAGCTGGGTTCGAAACGTTTCATCAGCGTCCGAAGAAGCGGGTCGATGCGAGGCGCGCACGGCGCACGGCGGCCCTCGCGAGCCGCGCGTGCCGGATGCGCACCTGCATCAGACCGCGTACGTCTTGTCGTTCTTCGTCAGGCTCCACGCGCCTTGCGCGTTGCCGCCCTGGTTGCCGCCGATCTTCTGCTGCGTGTACTTCCATTGCACGGCAGCGTATTTCAGCGAGAACTGCTCGGACGGCAGGCCTTCGCCCACCACGCTCGGCGTCACACTCGAGATGATCACGTACTTGAGCTTCACTTCCAGGTACTTGATGCGATTGCCTTCGCCGTCCGAACGCATGAAGTCGATCGTGACTTCGTCGAACGTCGTGCCGCCCGACGCATGTTGATAAATCAGCGGGCTGACCACGTCGATGTCTTTCGTGAACAGCATGTCGGCATGTTCGCAGCGCTCGGAGGTGTGACCACCTGCCGTTGAAGCCGTTGCCGAACGCGGTTGCGTGATCGAATGGCTCCACGAATCAATTTCGATCCAGCCAGCATGATCCTTATCGGCAGATTCGCCTTTGATCGCCGGATTGCCGAATTTTAAATAGATATCCTTCATAACTCATCGACTCCCCAAAGAGGTGGTTTTAGCAGCTAATCCGGGCGGCCGGCCCGGGTTCTCTGATTTGCTTATGAATTGGCCGGTTTCGGCAGGTCGGCGACGAGCCGCAAAGAAATCGACAGCTCGTCCAACTGGAAATGCGGACGCAGGAATGCAACCGAACGGTACGCACCCGGCTTGCCCGGAATCTCCGAGACCTGTATCGATGCCTCGCGCAACGGGAACTGCGCCTTCTGCTCCTGCGTCGCGTTGTCGTCGAGCAGCACGTACTGCGAGATCCAACGGTTCAGGAATACTTCGACGTTTTGCGCCGATGCAAAGCTGCCGATCTTGTCGCGCATCATCGCCTTCAGGTAGTGCGCGACACGCGACACCGAGAAGATGTACTGCAATTGCGCGGACAGGACTGCGTTCGCATTGGCGCTGTCGGTACTGTATTTCTTGGGCTTCTGCACCGATTGCGCGGCAAAGAACGCCGCATAGTCCGAGTTCTTGCAGTGCACGAGCGGAATGAAACCGAGGTCGCTCAACTCCTTCTCGCGGCGATCGGTAATCGCGATTTCGGTCGGGCATTTCAGCGCGACTTCGCCGTCGTCGGTCTTGAAGGTGTGGGTGGGCAGATCTTCCACCAGACCGCCACCTTCCACGCCGCGAATCGCCGCGCACCAGCCGAAGTCGTCGAAGGCCGCCGTGAGGCGTGCGGCGAATGCCCACGCCGCGTTACACCACAGGTATTTGCTGTGATCCGTGCCGTCCACGTCTTCGACGAAGTTGAAACCCTCCGCCGTGGCGCCGTCTTTCGGATTGAACGGCAAGCGGCCCAGAAAACGCGGCAGCGTGAGACCGACATAGCGCGAATCTTCGGCGTCGCGGAACGACTTCCACTTCGCATATTCGACCGTGTCGAACACCTTGCCGAGATCGCGCGGCCTGCCGAGGTCGGCAAAGGTTTCGAGGCCCAGCAATTCGGGCGACGCAGAAGCGATGAACGGCGCATGCGCGGCTGCCGCGACGTGCGACATCTGCTCGATGAAATACACGTCTTCCGGCTGGCGCGTCACTTCGAAGTCGCCGATGATCGTGCCGAACGGCGAGCCGCCGAAGGTGCCGAACTCTTCCTCATAGATCTTCTTGAACAGCGCGCTCTGATCGAATTCGATCGCCGTCTTGAAGTCGCGCACCAGGTCGCGCTTGGGCGCATGCAGCGCCTTGATCTTGACCGTTGCGCCGGTATTGCTTTCCTTGCACAGGTAATCCAGACCGCGCCACGTGCTTTCCATGCGCTGGAATTGCGGCGCGTGCATCACCGCGCTCAACTGCGCGGAGATCAGGCGGTCGAGTTCGGCGACGCGTGCGTCGATCGTGGCCGACAGGTTGTCGGATACCACCACCGTACCGTCGAGCACCTGATGCACGAGCTCGCCAATCAGGTCTTTCGCGCGCGCGTGTTCGGAATCGGACTTCGCCACGCGGCTCTTCTCGACGATTTCGTCGAGCAGCGTGGATTCCGTACCGCCTTGCGCGGTGGCGAGTTGGGCTGCTGCCGTTTGTTGATTCATCTCACACCCCGTGCTTTATTCGCCCTGCTTGTCGTGGTCCGGCGCGCCGCCGTGCTGGTCCGCCGCGTTGCCCTGATCTTTCGCCAGGGTTTGCAACTGCTGCGTGTTGTTGAGCACTTCGCTCAGCAGGTCTTCGAGCTTGTCGTTGCCGGCCAGCTTGTTGCGCAGATCGGCGAGCTTCGAGCGCGCTTCGAGCAGGCGCCGCAGCGGTTCGATTTGCGCGACCACTTCGTCCGGATTGAAATCGGCCATCGACTTGAAGCGCAGATCGACCGCGAATTTGCCGCCGGCTTCGCTCAGGCGGTTTTCCACCTGGAACGCGGCGCGCGGTTCGATCGCTTTCATCACGTCGTCGAAGTTATCGCGATCGATGTTGACGAACTTGCGATCGCGCAGCTTTGGCTGCTCGACTTCGGACTGCCCCGCCAGATCGGCGACCACGCCGACGACGAACGGCAGCTCCTTCACCTCGATCGCATCGCCGCGCTCGACCTCATAGGTCAATTGGACGCGGGGCGGCCGCACTTTTTGCAAGCGTTTTTGAATGCTTTCTTTCTTCGCCATCGTCGGCTCCCGGGTGCTGATGGATCAGGCTTGGATCAGCGCAGCGCGCTGAACGGATCGGACGCGCCGCCGCTTTGCGCGGCTTTGGCGGGTGCGGCAGGCGCCGCCGGCGCCGCGGGAGCAGCCGGCGTGGCGGCAGCCGGCGCGGCACTCGTGCTGGCGTCCGGCGTATCCACGGCTTTGCTCTTCGCGGTGTGACGAATGACGCGCTTCTTCTTCACCACGGGCTTGTCGCTCGGATCAGGCGGGAACAGCGTGGCTTCGCCGAGCGTGTCGCGCAATTGCTTGGCGAGCGCTTGCGCGTCCGACTTCGCATCGCCCGCGAGCGATGCGTCCTGACGCAATTCGCCGAGCGATTGCGTGGCGACGCGCAGGCCGGCCACGGCCAGCACGCTCTTGGCCTGACGATCGGTCTGGTCGCGCTGCAGCGCTTCCTGCGCGGCCACGATTGCCTGACCGTAATGGCCTTGCGTGAACTGGATCTGCGCAATACGCGACCACGGTTCTTCACGCGTCGGGTCGGATTTGGAAAGCTGCTGATAAAGCGCGATTGCACGATCCTGATCGCCGCCCTTTGCGACGGTATCGGCATCCGCGAGTTGCTTATTAAAAGCCTCCGGTGTGGTCGCGAGATTGTTGCCCTGTGTCGCGCAACCGGCCATCACGCCGCATGCCAACACAACCCCAGATAGTTTTACTAACAGACGCTCATTCATCGTTTTTCACCGACGTGCGAATTTTTTATTTCAAATGGAAAACCGGAGTTTTGCTTTGCTTCAAGTGCGCGGGTATAGTACAGGCCAATTTTCGATAATTCAACTTTCGTGTGAAGAAGGATTGCACAAAAAAAATGCATGAGGGTCATTTAAACGAAACATGCAGAAATTGTTTCCTGCTTCAATAGCAAGAAACAGAAAGCGGAAAAATTTGCCACTCTTCGCCCGCTATAGGCTGCCACGCATCGCTTCATGCACTTTGCATAAAGCGGCATTACGTGGCAAACCGTTTCTGCAAAATGACCGGCTTGATTTCGTTATTGATTGTTCTGATAGGGGACGGCGGCGAGCCGGTCGATGTATATGAATTCGCGTCTTATTCGCTATGCATCGCAAATGATTGCCAATGCCGCCGCGTGCGCGCTGCTGGGCGGCTGCGCGGCCGGTGTCACGGTGCTCGGAGCGGCTGCCAACGCGGCTTTGCAGGCAAGCGGCCTCGGCAAACCGGACCTGCCGGACGCCCAGAAGCCGCCACGCAATGTCGGCCTCACCTTATATGCGGCGCCGAATCTGAATGCGGCGAACGACAAACGTCCATTAGCGCTGGTAGTGCGGCTATATGTCCTGAAAGACCCGACCTCATTCCAGCAGGCGCCATTCGACGCCTTTACCGATCCAGCGAGGGAAAAAACTACCTTGGGCGGCGATTTGCTGGGTGTGCGCGAACTCACGCTAATCCCGGGCCAGCGCTACGTTGTTACCGAAAAAGTCTCGCGTGAAGCGCAGGCATTCGGTATCGTCGCGTTATTCCGCGATCCGGCCATGCAACGCTGGAAATTCGCCTTCGACCCGGCGAAGTCGGAGAAATCCGGCATAATGATCGGCCTGCATAACTGTGCAATGACGGTGACCAACGGCACTGTGATCCCCCCAGAACAGGGATTGCCCGCACAACCTCTGAATATGCTCTCTTCGGTGAGTTGCGGATAAAGATGCCGATAAAATACGATTTAACATTTTTCACAGATTTAACAATGCGGCGCTCGAATCGGTTATCTCCGGGTGCGCCACACGCTGAACGCATATAACAGGTTTGAGATGAGTTATTCCGCAAAAGTGCTCTGGGGGGAAGGCCTGTTTCTGAGGCCGCAGCATTTTCAGCGTCAGGACGCCTATCATGAGGCACGCCTGTTCGAATCGATCCAGGCGATCCAGCCGTACAACTGGGGCGTGCGTTCGGCGCGCTTCGACCGCGACGCGCTCGGCAGCAACGTGCTGCGCGTGAGCGAACTTTCGCTGGTATTTCCCGACGGCGCGCTCTACTCCGCGCCGCAAGCCGACGACCTGCCGCCGCCCATCGCGCTGGATACGCTGCCCGACGGCATCAACGAGTTCACGTTTTATCTCGCGCTGCATCCGTTGCGCGAAACCGGCGCGAACTATTCGCAAGACAGCAACGCGGGTTTCGTCTCGCGTTACGTCAGTGAGCAGACGCCGGTGGCCGATCATTTCACCGACGCCGCCGAAGCCGACATCACGTTTCTGAAAACCAGCGTCAAACTCATCGCGCACAGCGAGCCGCGCGACCAGTTGCTGTCGGTGCCGCTCGTACGCGTGCGTCGCACGGCCACGTCGGGTTTCGAAATCGACGACACCTTCGTGCCGCCCTGCCTCGCCATCGACGCTTCGCCGGTCCTGCATCAGCGGCTGCGCCAACTGATCGACGCACTGCAGGCCAAGGTCAATGCGTTGTACGGCTTTCACCGCGAGCCGACCAAGAACATCATCGAGTTCCGCTCCGGCGACATTGCGTCGTTCTGGCTGCTGCATACAGCAAGCGCGGCGTTCGCTTCGCTCGCGCATCTGTACCAGCATTCGGCGCTGCATCCTGAACGTCTGTTCCAGGAACTGCTGCGCCTCGCCGGCCAGTTGATGACGTTTTCGAAGGGCTATGCGCTGTCCGACTTGCCGGCTTACCGGCATGACGATCCGGGCCCCGGTTTCGCGCGTCTCGACACGATCCTGCGCGATCTGCTCGAGACCGTGATCTCCACGCGCTACTTCGCGATTTCGCTCGAAGAAGTGCGCCCGTCGTTCCATGCGGGCCGGCTCGACTCCGGCAAGATCGACGACAAAACCCTGTTCTACATCGCGGTGTCGGCGGACATGCCCACCGCCGAGCTCGTGGAAGCCGTGCCCGCGCGCTTCAAGGTCGGCGCGCCGGACGACGTCGACAAGCTCGTGCTCTCGGCCATGCCGGGCGTGCGCCTCGTCTACACGCCGCAGGTGCCGCCCGCCATTCCGGTCCGCCCGGGCGCCTGCTACTTCTCGTTCGAATCGCGTGGCGCGCTGTACGACCGCATGTTGCAGGCCCAATCGGCCATGATCTACGCGCCGTCGGGCATCAACGATCTTCAACTCGAACTGATCGCCGTCACATCATGAGCTACGCGCCCTCCCTCTTTGGCGGCAGCACGCCTGCCGCGACGCCCGCCCCGATCACCGAGCCGAGCTATCAGGTCCGCTCGCTGCTCGATCTGCTATACGACGGCTTCTTCATGCTGTTTCTGTTGAAGAACGGCCGCGAGCCCGGCGACGCGCAAGAATTCAGCCAGCGCATCCAGCAGTTTCTCGGCGACTTCGAACGCGGCGCGAAGAAGCTCAATGCGTCGGCGGAAGATGTCTACGCGTCGAAGTTTGCGTTCTGCGCGGCCATCGACGAATCGGTGTTGTCGTCCACGTTCAGAATCCGCACGGAGTGGGAGCGCCGGCCGCTGCAACTCGTGCTGTTCGGCGAGCAGCTGGCGGGCGAGAAATTTTTCCAGTATCTCGAGGAATGCCGCGCGCAAGGCACGGCACGTCTGCAATCGCTCGAGGTGTTTCACATGTGCCTGCTGCTCGGATTCCAGGGCAAATATCTGCTCGAGGGACCGGAGAAGCTCGCCTATCTGACCGCGCGCATCGGCGATGAAATCGCGCATATGAAAGGCAAACGCGCGCCGTTCGCGCCGCATTGGCCGCTGCCCGATCAGGTCGCGCACCGGCTGAAACGCGAGGTGCCGTTGTGGTCGATCGGCGCGGTGTTCGCGCTGGTTGGACTGCTGGCCTACCTCGGCCTGAACACCTATCTGCGCGACCAGACCTTGCGCTCGCTCGCGCCGTATTCGCAGGTGGTCAAGCTGGGGCCGCAATCGGCCACCTTGACGATTTCGTTGCCTTAGGCCTGCGTTTATCGCGGACATAAAAAAGCCCGCTTTCGCGGGCTTTTTCACTGCGCTGAAGAAACCGTTTATTGCGACTCTTCCGCCCACACGGCATTTTCGCGCGCCATCAGCGCAGTCGATGCCGAAGGCCCGAACGTGCCCGCCGTATAGCTACGCGGCTTCTCGCCCGACTTGCTCCAGCCCGCCAGAATCGGCTCGGCCCACGCCCACGCCGCTTCCAGTTCGTCGCGACGCATGAAGTGCGTGAGACGGCCGCGAATCACGTCGATCAGCAAGCGCTCATACGCTTCCGCGCGACGCTCGGTGAAGGCCTGCTGCAAGTCCAGATTCAGATTGACCGGCACCATATGCATGCCGCTGCCCGGCTCTTTCGCGAGCACCTGCAGCTGGATCGACTCCTCGGGCTGCAACTGGATCACGAGCCGGTTGCCGTAGTTGTGCCCGCTATTCCCATTCGGGATGATCGAGAACGGCAACTCGGAAAACTCGATGACGATCTCCGACACCTTCTTCTGCATCCGCTTGCCGGTACGCAGGAAAAACGGCACATGCGCCCAGCGCCAGTTGTTGATGTGCGCGCGCAAGGCGACGAAGGTTTCGGCACGGCTGCCTGCCGGCACGTTGTCTTCCTCGAGATAACCCTTCACCGCCTCGCCGTCCACGGCGCCGGCGGTGTACTGGCCACGCACCGTATCGCGCGCGATGTCTTCCGGCGTCATGGGCCGCAGCGAGCGCAATACCTTGAGCTTTTCGTCGCGGACCGCGTCCGGGTCGAGCGACACGGGCGGTTCCATCGCGACAATGCACAGCAATTGCAGCAAGTGGTTCTGCACCATGTCGCGCAGCGCGCCGGTTTTATCGTAGAAGCCCGCGCGGCTGCCCACGCCGACCGTCTCCGCCACCGTGATCTGCACGCTCTTGATGTACGGTGCCTGCCACAGCGGGCCAAAAATCGGATTGCCGAAGCGCAGCACCATCAGGTTCTGCACGGTTTCCTTGCCGAGGTAGTGGTCGATCCGGTAGATCTGCGCTTCGCTGAAATGCTTGCCGACCGCTATGTTGATCTCCTGCGCGGAGGCCAGATCGTGGCCCAGCGGCTTTTCGAGCACCACGCGCGAGTTGCCGTCGACGAGTCCCGCGGCCGCGAGGTTGTCGCAAATGTTCGTGAACAGATCCGGCGACGTCGCCAGATAGAACACGCGGCGCACGCCTTCGCGCGACGCTTCCTTCAGGCGCTGATAGTCCTCGACCGAGTCCACGTCCATGCGCACGTATTCGAACAGCGCCAGGAATTTGTCCCAGGCGGCGGCTTCGAACGCTTTCTTTTCGATGAAGGGCTTCGCCTTCAACTCCATGAATTCGTTGATGTACTCCTCACGCGACCACGGCTTGCGGCCGATCGTGAGAATGCGGGTGTCCGGCGGCAGATTGCAGTGCAGATGCGCCATGTAGAGCGCGGGCAGCAGCTTGCGAAACGACAGGTCGCCGGTGCCGCCGAAGATGATCATGTCGAGCGGCAGGTCGGGAGTGGCAGAAGCGTGGTGGGTCGTCATAGCGCGGTCGCAGCGTCGTGATGGATGAGGCGTCGGTCAACGGGCAGAAAAAAGCAGCAGCACAAGCAGCAGCGAAGCGCCGTGCCGGCAGGCCGGCACTTTTTTCTGGCAAACGCTTATGGTGCAACGTTTTGCGATTGTTTGCACGGCAACATGTGCCTCAGGTTGGCGCAATATGCCAACCTGAGACGGTAAGAGCCTGTTTGCAAGGCTCTTTCGGCGTTCACCGGCAAGCCGGTCGCGTTGCTATATCTCCGCTGCTCCTCACCCCCTCGCGCCATTGCACCAGCTTCTCACGCACGCTTTGTGCGGCGAGCCTTCAACTGCCTGACAGCGCCTCGCGCGCCACGCGGCACGCCGCCAGATCCCACGCCGCACAGCCGACGCTTTTGAAAACGATCGGTTTTTTTTGCGGCCGCAGCGCCGGGTTGCCGAGCACCGAGGCGATCCCGCCGACCTGAGCCCAATCCACGCCCGCCTGAATGAAGTCACCGGCCTCGTGGCGCGCTCCGGCCTCGTCGTCGACGAAAAGCGCGCTCCCGGCAATGGTGTGCGCGCCGATCTCGACCATGGCGGGCGTGAATGCGCCGACGCCGATCACGAGGCGCTCCGCGCGCGCGGGTTCGTCGTAGACGGGCTGTCTGCTCGTGGTCAGCGCGATCACGACGTCCACCGACTCGGGGATGGTCGCGCCGCCGTCTTGCGTGAGCGGCCGAAGCTCGCGCACCTTCTCGTGATGCTGCGCGCAAAATGCTTCGGCACGCGCGGGCGCACTGCCCTTCACCCATACGCGCGCTTCTGGAAACAGCTCGCCGATCGCCTCCAGATGGTTGAGCGCCTGCGTGCCGGTGCCGATCAGCAGGAATTCGCGCGGCGTGCCGGCGGCGAAGGTTTCGACGCCCAGCATCGAGATTGCCGCCGTGCGGCGGCCCGTGACGATCGGCCCGTCGAGGATGAAAAGCGTCTCGCCGGTGTCGGCGTCGAACGTCATCACTTTGCCGTGGATCGTGGGCAGGCCGCGCGGGCCGTTGCTCGGGCACACGTTGACCAGTTTGTGGATCGCGAGATCGGGCGCGGTGGCGGGCATCGACAGCATGATGCCGCCTTCGTTGAGCGGCACGACGAGCCGTTCGGGACTCGCGATGCGCTGCTGTGCATACTCGACGCTCGCGCGCTTGAGTGCGTCGACGAGCGCGGCATACGGAATCAGCCGCGCGGTCGCGGCGGCGTCGAAAATCTGCGTGGTCGGGCGAGTCATGGGCAGGTGGTTCCAGTCCTTGGCACAGGGTTGAGTTGGGATCGACTAGCTAGCGGCGCTCCCTTCGTCCGCCTGGCGCGACGGATGGATCGGCGTCGCCAGGCCGCGCGCCGCGATCGGTTGGCTCCGGTTCGGGCATCAGGCATGCGGTGGCTTCGTGAGTCGGGGACAAACGATTCTACGACGCCTCGCGCGTCGTAGGGCCGGATCGCGGCAGTGGGAGGGTCAGGTGTGAGGTGATGGGTGGATCAAGCGCCGCTCGAAGAAGGCGTAAGCGCAATCGAGGGCAAATCCCCTGGCGGGTTCCAGCGGTGCCACGGGCGGCTCACGCCCCGCCTCATTGCGAAGTATTTTTATCGTTGCCCTTCTTGCCACCCTTGAACATGGCGCGGCACGCCGGACTCAGTTCATCCACGTGCTGCTTCATGCACGCGGTGATTTTGTCTTCGTTGGGAATGTCGGCGGCGCAGAAATGCATTGCATCGCCACGACAGGCCTTGGTCTGCTCATCGCGGCTGGCAGCGTTCACCGGGTGAGCCGAGCTTAGGACGACAAGGCTGGCAGCAAGCAGGACAGAGACTCGATTCATGACAGGTCCGTTATCGCAGAAAGAGATGCAGGCTTTCCAGCAGAAAACGGGCCCGATCATTGCGCGCGCCGATCGGGCCGACCCGTGCGGGGTTGTCCCATTGCGTGTAGTACGCATGCCGGCGTGTCGCAACGTGAGTAGTTCGTCGGTCGTGAAGTGGATTGAGAGCGGTGTTTTTTACAGCATGCTGCGAGGCCGCTGCATCGTACCGTCGAAGAAACGCTGCAAACGGAAGGCCGACAGATCGAGCGAGGCCTTGCCGCCGTCGTTCAATTCCGCGAGCAGTTTGCCGACAATCGGTCCCATGGCGAATCCATGACCGCAAAAGCCGGTGGCGATCGTCAAACCGCTAACCTGCGGCGGCGCGTCGATCACGGGGATGCCGTCGGGCAGCACATCGATCAGACCGGCCCATGATTCGACCACCTGCGCGTCCTTCAGCGCAGGGAACAACGCGCGCAGTTTTTTCAACGCACGCGGCGCGTGGCTCACATTCGGCTGCGGATGCGGATCGCGCGGATGCAGCACACGGTCGTGTTCCGGCACGCCGCCCGGCAGACGCTCGCGCAGATCGCGCAGACACGCGCCGTTCAGATGGAAGCTGAACTTCTCGCGTTGCGCCCACAGCTCGGGCAAGAACCACTTGAGCGCGCGGAAATGGCCGAGCGTCATGTCGACGTCGACCTGCATGTCGTCGGCGAGATTGATTGCGCCGTTCTCGCGTTGCCGCACGCCGAGACCGTGCCCCCAGAAGGTCGACGCGGTGATGCGCGGCAACGGGTTGGTGCGCATGCAGGTGCCGCGCACGGCCTGTTGCGGCAGTTCGAGCCCGAGCGTTTTGAGCAGACGCCAACTGCTGGCGCCGGCCGCGCAGATGAAGCGCGAAGTGCGCAGCGTGCCGCGCTCGGTGACCACGCCGGCAATCGCACCGCCCGCGCGCTCGACGCCGATCACGCCGCAGCCTTCGAAAAACAGCGCGCCCGCCTCGGCCGCCCGCGCCGCGAAGGCGGCCGTGGCGCGGCGCGGTTCCGCCTGCCCATCGCTCGGGGTGTAGAGGCCGCCGAGCGCCGGGCCGTGCATGCCGGTCACGACCGTGTCGATCTGCTTGCGATCGAGCGTGCGCGTATCGAGCCCGTACTGACGCGCGACCTCCATCCATTGCTGGAAGGAGCTCCAGTCTTCCTCGCCGGTCGCCACGTACAGACAGCCGCCCTGACGCCATTCGAGATCGAAATTCAGCTCGCTTTCAAGTGTTTTCCACAGCGGGATGCTGGCCATCATGAGCGGCACTTCGGCGGCTTCACGGCCCTGCTGGCGCACGAATCCCCACGCCCGTGACGACTGCTGCCCGGCAATCCGCGATTTGTCGAGCACCACGACCGAGAGGCCGCGGCGCGCCAGATAGTAGGCGGCCGCGCAGCCCATGATGCCGGCGCCGGCGATCACCACGTCGGCATGTTTCGGAAACGGCTGGTCGGCGGGCGTGAAGTTCGCGTGCAGGGGGTAAGTCGTGGTCATCGGACGGGCAGGTTTTAAGTGTGGGCGTAATCTTCGCAGGCGAGGCGCTTGTTCGCAATGCCGCGATGCCTGAGGCTTGCGGCTCGACGCGGAAACGAGACGAAACGGCGCGAAACGACATGAAACGGCGCGACATGCGCAGTTTATTCGCCACACAGATATTCGCATTTTATGCGTCATACGCATATTCGCAAAATATGCGTCACACAAATATTTGACAGATATTCGTGTGACGCATAAAATGCGTTTATTCGTGTCGCGGATAATTTGCCATGCTCCACCTCATCGCCACGCCGGATCAAATGGCCCAGTTGCTTGCCGCCAGCCGGCGGCAAGCCGGACTCACGCAGGCCGAGGTGGCCGCGCGGATCGGCGTCAGCCAGAGCCGCATTTCGGCACTCGAAACCGACGCAGCCGCCCTCACTCTCGCCCAGTTGCTGGCCTTGTGCGGCATCTACGGTCTGCAATTGCAATTGCGCGACAAGAGTCAGGCGCTGCCTGGCCCCGCGCCTCTTGTCGAGTGGTGAGCATGGGCCGCCAAACTCACTCACGCGCGCTCTCCGTGTGGGCCAACGGCGAGCGGGTCGGCGTCTGGCGCCTGCCCGCTCGCGGCCCCATGGAGTTTGCCTATGATCCCGCGTGGGTCGCCTCGCCCGCGGGACGGCCCCTGTCCCTGTCGCTGCCATTCACGCCGGGCAATCTGGCGCACAAGGGTTCGCGCGTCCTCAACTATTTCGACAATCTGCTGCCCGACAGCGAGGCGATCCGAAAGCGCATCGCCCAACGCTACCAGACCGAGACGCTCGACGCGTTCGACCTGCTGCAAGCCATCGGCCGCGACTGTGTGGGCGCCGTCCAGTTACTCGCCGAAGACGACGCGCCACAAGGTGTCGAACGAATCGAAGGCACGCCGCTCACGGACGCCGAAATCGAAACCATGCTGGCCCGCACGGTCAGCAACCCCGCGCTCGGCGCGCCCGACGAAACGGACGATTTCCGCATCTCGCTCGCCGGCGCGCAGGAAAAAACCGCGCTGCTGTGGCACGAGGGCAAGTGGCAAAGGCCGCACGGCGCCACGCCCACCACGCACATTTTCAAGCTGCCGCTCGGCCTCGTCGGCAATAAACTCGCCGATCTCAGTACCTCGGTCGAAAACGAGTGGCTCTGTCTGCGGATTCTGCACGCCTTCGGCCTGCCCGTCGCCAACACGGAGATCGTGACGTTCGGCAAGCAACGGGTGTTGAGCGTGGAACGCTTCGACCGCCAGTTGCATTCGAGCGGGCAATGGCTGTTGCGCCTGCCGCAGGAAGACTTCTGCCAGGTGTACGGCGTGCCGTCGCATCGCAAATATGAAAACGAAGGCGGCCCGGGCGTGCTCGACCTTGCGCGGATTCTCCAGCAATCGGTCGAGGCCCGGCAGGACATCGAAACGCTGCTGGCGAGCCAGATCCTGTTCTGGATGCTGGCGGCGCCGGACGGTCACGCGAAGAATTTCAGCATTCGCCTGCTGGCGGGCGGCCACTACCGCCTGACGCCGCTCTACGACGTGATGTCGATCTGGCCGGTGGAAGGCAGCGGCCCGAACCAGTGGTCGTGGTTCAAGGCGAGGCTCGCCATGGGCATGTGGTCGCGCAGCAAACACGACGCGTTTCGCGACGTGCAGCGGCGCCACTTCAACACGATGGCGCTGAAGTGCTCGTACGGCGCGGACGCGGAACCGTTGATCCGGCGGTTGATCGAACAGACCCCCGGCGTGATCGAGCGGGTCTCGGCGGAATTGCCCGAGCGTTTTCCGGCCAGGGTCGCCGAACGGATTTTCAAAGGCCTGACAAACTCGGCGGCGAAGCTCGCCAGCATGCCCGCAGGCTAGGCGTGTCGGGCGGCTTGCCCCGTTCGGCGTATTTCTTCACCGATGCGGCACGGTTTAATCGGTAAAATACAATTCATGCTCAATGCATAAAACGATCGCCGAACCAGCCTGTTTCGACACTCATCCTGATGGGCTCGGCGACGCTCAACAAAACTACAGACTGCGATACTTTTTACGGTACATTTGCTGTCCCCCGCGTAGCCGCGTCAATGCGCATTGAATGTGCATGGCCGTGTTGCGCCTGTCGTATCGCGCTCCCCAGTACCCTTTAAGACGGCGGATTCTCACGCAGTATGGCCAACGAAACAAACTCACCCGACTCCATCGCCGTCGCCGAGCGCGTGCGCGAGTTGATGAGCCGGCACGGAATCGGCAAACGCCAGCAGACCACGGAACTGTGCCGCATCCTCGATCTGAGTTTTTCACAGGGGCACCGCAAGCTGCGCGGCAACAGCCCGTGGACTCTGTCCCAGATCAAGAAGGTCGCCGAGGTGTACGGCGAACCTGCCGCCCAGCTATTCGGCGCGCAATCTCTCGATCCGGGCATGGTCGGCGCGATCGCTCAGGAGGCCGTGTTCAGCGTCGGCGCAATCGAACTGGCCTGCACGGCCTGGATCGGCGCCGCGCTCGAGCCGGGCAGCCGCCCGGAATTCGTCGCGTATTCCAGGCTCGGTCAATGGCGCGTGGCGCGTCACGACGGCACGCTCTACCAAAGCGCGTACGAGGTTCACAAGATCGAGATCTATCCGCGTCGCGCGGAAACCGACAAGCCGACTATCGCCGTGGTCGACGACGATCAGGCAAGCGCCGACAACCTGCGTGACTATCTGGAGCGCAGTGGCTTCACGGCGGTGGCGATCTACGGACTCGCGGCTTTTGCCGAACAACTGCAAACCCAGGTGTTCGACGGTGTCGTGATCGACTGGCTGTTCGGCCCGCAAACCTCGGCGGCCGCGATTCGCGCGGTGCGCGCCTCGGAAAACCCGGACGCGCCGATTTTCGTGCTGACCGGTGAATTGCTGACCGGCAAGGCCAGCGAATCGGAGATCAGCCAGGTGATCCGCAATTACGACGTCGCGTGTTATGAAAAACCCGCGCGCATGGCGATTCTGGTGGCCGATCTGTCGAAGCGGTTGAACCGGCCTTGAGCGGACTTGAGCGGCCCTGAGCGGCCTCAACGCGAGTCACACCGTGCGCCGCGAAGCCAGGGCCCGCTGCAGCGCGCTGCGAAGCTCCTCGTAATGCACCGGCTTCAGTAGCGCTTCGAAGAACGGCCGGGAGCCGGCGTCTGCGTCATTGTCCCCGTCCGGCGCATACGCGCTCACCACGATCACCGGCACGCCGGCGGAGGGCCCGCCGCGCGCGGCAAAATCCGCGAGAAACGTGTAGCCGTCGCGCTCGGGCATATGCAGATCGAGCAGCACCACGTCGCAGCGGCGCGCGTCGAGCCAGGCGAGCGCATCGTCGGCATTGGCGACGGCGTGCGCGTCGAAACCCATGTACGCGACCATTTCGCTGAGCGACTCGCGAATCAGACGGTTGTCGTCGACGATCAGCACGGACGGACGCGCGCCGCCGGGCTCGGCGTTCGCCGTCACGTCCGGCGGCTCGGCGGCGGCGACCGACGTGACGGGAATGGTCACGGTAAAGGTCGTGCCCTCGCCCACCTTGCTCGCCACCTCGACGGTGCCGCCGAACAGTTTGACCAGTCCCTGCACGATCGTGAGCCCCATCCCCGCGCCTTCGAAGCGGCGCGTGCGCGACGCGTCCAGTTGAGTGAACTCCTGGAAGATCAGCGGAATCTGCGCATGCGGCACGCCCGGCCCCGTATCGCTGACGACGAACATCAGCAGCGCCGGCCGCTGCCGCAACTGCACGCGCACGGTGCCGGTCTCGGTATAACGGATCGCGTTGGTGACGAGGTTGTTGACGATCTGGCGAATCCGGTGCGGATCGGAATCGACCAGGCCGCTCATCCCGCTCGCCTCGCTTTCGAGCCGCAGACCGCGTGCGGCGGCCGACATCGCGTGTTCGTCGACGATCGACGCCAGCAACTCGCGCGGCTCGAAATGTTCGTGACGCAACTCCAGTTTACCGGCGCCGAGGCGCGCATAGTCGGTCAGGTCCTTCATCTGCGCTTCCAGATGCCGCGCCGCGGTATCGAGCCGCTGGATCACCTTGCGGTCCGCTTCGGAGTGATAGTTGAAGCCCAGCAACTCGATCGACGACACAATGGCGTGCAACGGCGTGCGCAGTTCGTGACTGATCATGCCGAGAAACGCGTCCTTGGCGTGACTGGCCTCGCGCGCCGCGCGGCTCGCCTGGTGCTCGGCTTCGAGCGCCGCGTGCTGCTGGCGCATCAGACGCGTGCGGCGCCGCCCATTCAACACGAGCAACAGTGTCGCCGCCGCCGAGAGCAACAGCAGCAACAGACCACCGGCGAACAGCATGCGGCGCTTGTCGATGAAATCGCGGTTCATCGCTTCGCGGTCGGCAACATCGGCGAAACGGCGGCTCAGCGCGAGATCGTTGACCTCGTTCCAGTGCTGGCGCAGTTGCGCGACGATCCGGTTGGCCTGGCTGCGATCTTTCGGCAACGCATCGATTTCGGGTTCGATGCCGCCCAGCAACAGATCGAGCGAATGAATCTCGTCCAGTTGCCTTTGCAGCAGCGAGAGCTGCGTGGTCAGCCGGCGCGTCGAGCCCGCCAGCACATGGAGTTTCGATTGCAGCAGTTGATAACGCAGCATCAATCGCTGATAGTCGTCGTCCACGCCCGACTGATAGAGCAGCAGCTGATTCTCGAAGCGCGCGTAGGTAATCTGCAACTGCGCGGCGTCCCAGTAGAAACCGTCGTAGGTGCCCGTCAACTGCTCGGTGGTGCGCGGGTTGAGCAGATTCGCGTACAACAGGTAGCCGATCGCGCCCGCCGGCGCCGCGAGCGCGGTCAGCCAGATCAGCACGTACAGGACACGGCGCCACGGGCGGCGCACTATTTGACGATGAGGGCCTTGATCTGCCATACGAATTTCGAATCGCCCGAGGCGCCCGCGAGTTCATCGGGGAACGCATCGCGCGGGTAGATAAGGAACAGCGGCCCGAAGTTGCTGATCTTAAGACGCTGGCCATTCATGCTGTACGCGACGATCACGCCGTAGCGATCGCAGTCCGACACAGGAACGGTGTAGGTGTAGTCGTCGAGCGTATGGATTTCGACCTGGCTGCCATACGCGCCGACCGTCTTCAGAATATCCGCCAGCAAGGGTCCTGTGAAGGTGGAACGCGGCGTCCAGGTGGTCGCGGTCGTGATCGCGTGGACCGGCAGCGCGAGCAGTTGAGCCTCGGTGAAGCGGTATGTCTGGTGGGACGCATCAGTCGTCTTGCCGATCTTGCCGCGCACGTCGAGCGATAAAGGTGGCGCGTCCGACTGAGCCTGCGCACCCCATGCGGCCAGCGCGAGAACGACGCCCGCGGCCCAGATTGCACGTTTGCTGCCCTTCACCCCTGCGGTCGAGCTGGTCATCTGCTTTTATATTCCGTTATCTAATTTCCTGCGGGCGGCCTGACAGGCCCCGGGTCCGATCTGTTGCCGCGCCCGCCACCCATTGCCTCCGACGCGCGATCTTTGAACCGCATGCATAATATCGCCAAAATTCTCTGTCTCAAAAACGAGGAACCGCGGCGGCGCGAGCGCCGCACGCTGCTTCCGCGCCAGAAACAGTTGCCCCACACGCGCCACGCGCCGCCCTACGAGTCATGAACAAGCCGGTCTTGCCCCTGACGTACGAACAACTCGATCACTGGATCGAGTCGCTGCAACCAGCCCTGCTGGCCGAGCGCTTCACGATGGCGATCGGCATTCTGCGGGGCGGCGCCCCGCTCGCGCTGATGGTGTCGCATGCCGTCGGCACGCCGGTCGCCTTCCTGCGCTACGACCGCCAGACGCGCAAGGTCGCCTGGGATTCGACGCTGCCGATTCCGCCGGCAGGCTCGAACGTGCTGCTGTGCGAGGACATCGCGGGGCGCGGTTTCACGCTGACCGATTGCATCGCGTTTCTTCAGCAGCAAGGCCTCGTGGTCAGAACGCTGACCGGTGCAGCGGACGAGCTGAGCCGCATGCAACCCGACTATACGATCGATGCTCGCGGCTACTTCGCCTTGTTCCCTTGGGAACGCCAGGCCTACACCGGGCGTTATCGCGACGACTGGGCGCGCGTCGAAGCAGGCGAGGCACCCGCGATGGCGGACGATCACGAATACGCCACGTACGCGATCGACCTGGACGGCATTCTGCTGCCCGACGTGCCGCTCGCGCGTTATGACGAAGACCTGGCCGCCGCGCTCGCCGAACGCGATGCACTGCTGCCATTCGACGTGCTGCCCGGCATCGACCTGAAGCAGGTTCTAACGATCATCACCGGACGGCCGGAAGTGGATCGCGCGCGTACCGAAGCGTGGCTTGCACGGCACGGTTTTGGCCACCTGCAACTGCTGATGCGAACGCCCGACACGCACGATGAAAGTCCCGCCGGCAGCGCCGCTCACAAGGCTACGGCCGCATTGCGCGGCGGTGTCACGCATTTTATCGAGAGCGATCCGGTGCAGGCGCTGCTGATCGCGCAACAGGCGCCGCTCTTGCGGGTGATCTGGTGGGACGCGCACACGCAAACCGGCATGCTGGTCGGCGCGCGTGCGTGGGTTTGAGCGCGCGTGAATGGCTCAAGTGGCCTGATAGGTCCAGATGACCTCGATCGCCCAGGTGGTCCCAACGGCCTGACCAACCGGGATGGACCTGCGCGCTGCTAACCTTCGCGCGCCTCTTTCGCTTCCTTCGTCTTTTTGCCGTCGCGCAAATGCAGATGCCGCGCGGCCCGTTGCGACGCGACGACGATCAGCTTCATCGTCGCGCGGGTGGCGCCGACGAACAGCTTGCGCGCGATACGCTCGTCGAAGGTCTCGAAGTCGACCTCGGTGAAAATGACGCACGGCGCCGCCTGCCCCTTGAAGCGGTAGATCGATTCGAACAGCACGTCCCCTTCGCGGTACTCCGGGTTGCCGAACAGATCGTACTTGCCCGTGAAACTACGCAGCCGATGCGGCCCGAGATGATCCAGCGCGGTCATCGCCGAGCCTTCGCGGCCGCGAAACGACAGCACCACGATGTCCTGCTTGCGAAAGCCGAGCGAGAGCGCCTGCGTGATCGCGCGCTTGGTGGCTTCGATGCTGCTTTCGGCCGCATTGGCTTCGTCGTAAATGGAAAGCGAGATATCGGAGCCGTCGAACGGACTGCCCGACGCGAGCGCCGCCGCGACCGGCACCGACGCGCCGACCACGTTGCGCACATAGTCGAGAATGTCACGCGGGCTGCGATAGTTGGTGGTCTCTTTCAGCGTGGTCCAACCGGGCAGCGCGACCGGTTCACGCATGTACAGATTCTGCAGCGGATCTTCGAGCCACCACCACGCGGCGCCTGGGCGCAACAGGCGCTCGAGCGCGGCGACCCACGGCTGCTGGAAGTCCTGGCCTTCGTCGACGATCAGAACATCGAATTGCCAGCGCGGACCGATCGGCGTTTCGGCGAAAACCGTTTCCAGCTGATCGAACGCTGCAAGCGAAGTCCCGTTGGGGGACACGCCGCCCGCCTGGAAATCCGGTTCGCGGCCGGCATCACGCGCGATCCAGTCGCATAGCTGGTGATAGTTCGCCACTTTCGCCTCGGGCGGCGCGACCCGCGCGATGTGATCCGCCAGCGGCCGGTTGAAGCACACATAGAGCGGCTGCTGGCCGCGCGCCACCGCGTCTTTCATGACCTGCACCGCGAGTTGCGTCTTGCCGGAGCCGGCCGTGCCGATTACGCGCAAGCGGAACGGCGAGAATTCGAGCCGCCTCGCCCACGTGGCGAGGCCGCCCGCCAGACGCGTGACGAGCGTGCCCGCCTGCCCGAGCAGCGCGCTCGCGTCGGGCGTGAGCGCCAGTTCGTCGGCGAAAAAATGGTGAATTTTTGGTGCGATCGCGAGGCGCGGCTCATCGGCCGGCAACGCTTCGCGGATAACCGCCGCGAGCCGGTCCTTACGCGTGGCGTCGACGATCCGGGCGGGATTCACGCCGGCAATCGCCGTGTCCTTGACGATGTGATCCGGGCAATACAACAGTTCCTCGATGAAATACGTACCCGCGCCGAAGGCCGCGGTAAAGCGCCGGTGCAAACTTTCGACGGTGTGCGCGAGCGCGATCGCCACATTGCGCTCGGTCTGCAAGTGGACCTTGACGAGCCCTTTCGGCGTTTCGCGCAGGAAGCCGGTTTTCTGTTCGACGATCATCACGCGCCCGGCCGGACTGACGATCACGAAGTCGGCTTCGCCGAACACCGAGAAGTTCTGGTTCAGCCGCGTCCAGTGCACGCCGTGATAGACGGTGTAGCCATCGGGAAGCGCTTCTTCCAGCAACGCCAGTGTTTCGCGCTCGCGGGCCGCCGCGCCGGTGGCGGCGAGGCTCTTCCAGTCGTCGGGAATGATACGGGCCATGCGTGCCTCGTCGAATTCGGGTGGGCTCATTGTACGCAACGCATGCGGATTGCCGAATGCCTGTCGCAGCGTCGCTTTCAGACGTACCGCCCGGTTCGTCCGGCACGGCCGGTTGCCGCCCGGCGGCGCGCACTGGCACGCGCATCGTGTATCGTTACTGGTTGAACGCCGCGCGACGGGCGCGGCTTGCCAACTGTCAAGAAAGGATTTACCGGATGATTACGATCTGGGGACGCGCCAATTCGGTCAACGTCCAGAAAGTTTTGTGGTGCTGCGATGAGTTGGTGCTGCCGTATGACCGAATCGACGCCGGCCTGCAATTCGGCCGCAACGACGAACCCGCCTATCTCGCGATGAACCCGACGGGCAAGATTCCGACGCTGGTCGACGACGACTTCGTGCTGTGGGAATCGAATTCGATTTTGCGGTATCTGGTGCTGCAATACGGCGAAGCCAGCCTGCTGTATCCCTCTGACCCGAAGTCGCGCGTCGGCATTGACCGCTGGCTGGACTGGTCGTTGTCCACGCTGCAACCCGCCGAGCGTCCGGTGTTCTGGGCGCTCGTGCGCACACCCGCCGCCGAGCGCGACAATACCAAACTCGCCAGCGACTTCAACGCCGTCGCCATTCTGTGGCGCATGCTGGACACGCATCTGCAAGGGCGATTCTTTCTCGAAGGCGAGAAGTTCACGCTGGCCGACATCGTGATCGGCGCGTACGCGAAACGCTGGTTCGGTGTGGACGGCGTCGAGCGTCCGCCGCTGCCGAATCTGCAGCGCTGGTATTCGCGTATTGCGACGCGCACGGGGTTCAAGAAGTATGTCGACTTTCCGCTGACTTGAGCCGTCGCGTTTGACGGATCTAGCCGCGTGTGGCCAAGGCTCCGGTCACACGCCCTGCTTCTGACGCTGTTGCGCGTGTCCGGCCCGCCGCGCACTCGCGCTGCGCGCAGCGAGCCGGCACAGCGAGGCACGATGGCCTTTATAATCGACGCATGAAGACTGCCAAGCCCGCCGCGACCATCCACAAAGCCGCCCCGACCAACTCCGCTCACACCCATGAGCCGGGGCACACGCACGGTGACTCGCAGGAAGCCGCCTTGACACTCGCGGAAGAATATTGCCGCGAACGCGGCGAAAAACTCACGCCGATCCGCCGTAAAGTGCTCGAATTGCTGTTGAATTCCGGGCGCGCGACCAAAGCGTATTCGCTGCTCGACGAGATGCGCCAGATCCATCCCGGTTCGGCGCCGCCCACCGTTTATCGGGCGCTGGATTTTCTGCTCTCGGCGGGGCTCGTGCATCGCATCGAATCGATCAATGCGTTCACCGTTTGCCACGACCTGACGCAATGTCAGCATGGCATTCTGGTGGTTTGCCAGCAATGCGGCAACGTCACCGAATTGCATCAGCCCAAGCTGCGCCAGGCGCTGGTCACGCAAATCGAAGACGCGGGCTACCGGCTCGCGAGCGATGAAATCGAATTAAAGGGATTGTGCTCCGCCTGTCAGGCAGCGGAGGCAGCGGCGTCGAACCCGGATCCGGCCGCGCCCGTCGCCGCCGTCAAATAGCGGCAGCGACGCCGGCCGGTTCGCAGACCGCGCAGTGGCGGCATGCCGGTCAGGCGCCGGGCGTCCGAAACTGCAAGCGGCACGCGGCAGGTCCGAGGGAACGCGACTGCCGCATGCCACAGATATTGGCCAACTATCTGCTGCGCGGCCGTCCTGCTGTATTCAGCCTGCAGCGCGAGCGTCGATCGCGTCGTGCAGCAACTTCACGAGGTCTTCAGGCAAAGCGGGTTTGGTCATGAAGTGCTGAAAGCCTTCGCCGATGCTTCGTAACCGGTAAGCGTCGTCGGTATGGCCGGTGAGCGCGACGGCCACCGAAGGCACGTGATCCCCGCGAATCTCGTGGTCGCGCAAGCGCTGGATCAGGTAGAAGCCATCCATGGCGGGCAGTTCGAGGTCGCATACCACGGCGTCGGGCAACAATCGCAGCGCCGCCTCCACGCCCTCTTCCGCATCCGCCACGGCGACGACATGCGCGCCTTCTGCTTCGAGTAACAAGGTCAGCGATTCCCGGCTATCCGGGTCGTCTTCTACGAGCACGATCGTGGCCTGATCGAGTCTCAATGCTGCATTCATTTTCTGTTGTTGCTCTAAAAAACCGGTTAGGCCGTCAGACGTGGCCAACGTGTCACTCTGCTGTTTGCCGCCGATCTGCGCGGCTGCGATAGTGCTGTTCATGGTCCGACTCGATTTCATGCGCCGAGTTGCAAACAAGCCCGCGATTGTAAAACATGGCCTGAGCGCCAACGCGTGCGCCAGTAACGCGCCAAAACTGCACGCCAATGAAAAACCGGCGCTCGGCGCCACAGTCATGGCTGACCGATGCCGACTCCCGATTCGCCACGGCGGCTCGCGCAAACCCCATTCGGCACGGCCCATCCCGCCCAGCGTCTCTTTTCACATTCCTGTTCGTTGCGATGACGGCGGTGCTGCTTGATGCCGCCTGCATTAACATCCACCCCATCGGTAGCACGTAGCGTGCCTCGCCGGCTTTGGTGCGGAGAGGTTGGATTGTGTGGCGGGTGGCGGGTGACGGGTGACGGGTGACGGGTGACGGGTGACGGGTGGCGCGTGGCGGGACACGCGTGGCGCTATCATCGTGTGCGCGGGGCCGTATCGGGACGTTTCAGCGGCCCGTCGCGCCGCAGGCCGTACGGAGCGCATGCCCTCTTGCTATTCACCACTCTCAACCCGGAGGCCGTCCTACACCATGCCCGATCTCGACTCCGCCACGCTCGAAGTACTTCGTCACGTCAGTAGCGCGACACTCACCACCCAGCTGTTCAAACGCGGCTTGCGCAACACGTTCATGCAAGGCGTCGCGCCGCTTGCCGCGCACAGCGGCGCGAATCTGGTCGGGCCGGCGTTTACGTTGCGCAACATTCCATCGCGTGAAGACATCGACGTGCTCGAACTGTTTGCCGATCCCGAGTACGCCCAACGCAAGTGCGTCGAAACGATTCCGGCCGGCCACGTGCTCGTGCAGGATTGCCGCGGCGAGCGCGGCAGTGCGTCGTTCGGTTCGATCCTGACGCAACGTTTGCAGGTTCGCGGCGTGGCGGGCATGGTGTCCGACGGCCCCGTGCGAGACAGCCCGACGATCGCAGCTTTAGGGTTTCCGGTGTTCTGCGCGGGCGCCAGCGCGCCGCCCAACCTGATCCGCCATCATGCGGTAGATATCAATGTGCCGATCGGCTGCGGAGGCGTCGCCGTGTTTCCCGGCGACGTGATCGTAGGCGATGCGGATGGCGTCGTGGTGATTCCGCTGAAAATGGCCGACGAGATCGCCCAAGCCGCCGCCGAACAGGAGCAACTCGAAGCGTTTCTCACCGAGAGGATTCGCGACGGCGCGGCCTTGCCGGGCACCTACCCGCCAAACGATGCGACGAAGGCCGCTTACGAAGCGTGGAAGCAGAAACGGAAAGCGTGAGACCGGAATAGCGTGGAAAGGCGGTGTAGCGTGTGGGCCGGTCATAAGAATTCGCAGCATGTACGCGCGGCACAGTGAGCGGCGAGCGAGAAGCTTAAAGCGAGAAACGGGAAACGAGGAGCGAGGCGCAAGGAGAGGCGCAAGGAGCGGACACGCGCAAGCGGCAGCCCGCCGCGTCAACCTCCCTTCTTAGGACCCATTCCCTGCACCAGCAACGCCACGGCATGCCGGGCAATTTCCTCGCCGCCGATGTTGCGACGCATGGGATCGTTACGCCACAGTTTCGACGCAGCCAGCGGCAAAATCGTCAGCCCTAGCAGCGTGACGAAGACGAGCGCGGGTTCCAGCCCCGCGTTGAGCCGTCCCTCTTTCTGCCAGCGCGCGATGGCCGACAGCGACGCCTTCTGATGCGCGTCGCCAAAGCGTTCATGCATGCGCTGGCGCAGCAAGCCGCCGTCGCTAATGACTTCGCGCACCCACAGTGATGGAAACCACGGGTTGTCGACGGCCACCCGCACCATCCGCTGCGCGAGCTGCGTGATTGCCGCCACTGGATCGTCGGGATTTTCCTGGAACGGCACGCCCAGCCCGGCGCGCAACGGAGCGAAACGCTCGTCGATCAACACGTCGAGCAGCTGATCGCGCGTCTTGAAGTAGTAATGCATCATCGCCGGCGTGAAGCCGGCCTCGCGAGCAATCTCCCCAAGCGTGGTGTCGACAATGCCCTGTCGCGCAAACAACTCGAGCGCCGCGTCGAGCAGACGGTTGCGCTGCTCGACGCCACGCGCCGCGCCGGACGGCCGGCCCGGCCGCCGGGCGGGCACGGTGGCCTCGTGGCTTGCCGGCGCGCCGTCCTCCGCTTCAACGGGCCGCCCGCGCGCCGCCCGCGGCCGGCGAACCTTCACGACAGCCGTGTCACTCGGGGCGTTTTTCACCGCTGGATCGTCGGACGGAATTCTTGCCATTGCACTCGATTTGACTGGTAACGCGATGTCGCATATATTAATCTCTAAATTAATTAATTTCAACGACCCAATGCCATGGATCAATCGACCACGACTCAACCCGCCGCGCTGACGCAGCCTCACGCGCAGGACGGCACGCAGGCTGGCGATCACCCGCCGATCCGCCTGCTGTTTCCGGCGCTGCTACTGGTGATGTTGCTCGCCGCGCTCGATCAGACGATCGTTTCGACCGCACTGCCGACCATCGTCGGCGAACTGGGCGGGCTCAACAACCTGTCATGGGTAGTGACCGCATACCTGCTCAGCTCGACGATCGTCGTGCCGCTGTACGGCAAGTTTGGCGATCTGTTCGGCCGCAAGATCGTGCTCCAGACCGCGATCATCGTCTTCCTGGTGGGCTCCGCGTTGTGCGGCGTCGCTCAGGACATGACACAGCTCATCGTGCTGCGCGCGCTGCAAGGTCTCGGCGGCGGCGGTTTATTGGTGGTCACGATGGCCGCCATAGCGGATGTGATTCCGCCGGCTGAGCGCGGCCGCTATCAAGGCGTGTTCGGCGGCGTGTTCGGTCTCGCGACCGTGGTCGGCCCGCTGCTCGGCGGCTTTCTCGTCGAGCACCTGACGTGGCGCTGGATCTTCTACATCAACCTGCCGCTCGGCATCATCTCGCTCGTCGTGATCGGCGCGGTCTTCAAGCCGCACGTGCGCCACGTGAAGCACACGATCGACTACATGGGCGCCGCATTTCTCGCCGGCGCCCTCACCTGCATCATCCTGTTCACGAGCCAGGGCGGCACGATCCTGCCGTGGTCGTCGCCGCAACTGTGGTTCACGCTGGGCATGGGCCTCGTGGCGATCTGGGGTTTCATTCACGAGGAACGCAGCGCAGTCGAGCCGATCATGCCGCTCGAACTCTTCAAACAGCGCACGTTTCTGCTGAGCAGCCTGATCGGCTTCATCATCGGCTTGTCGCTGTTCGGCTCGGTAACGTTCCTGCCGTTGTATTTGCAGGTGGTCAAAGGCTCGACGCCGTCGCAAGCTGGCATGCAGATGCTGCCGATGATGGGCGGCCTGCTCCTGATGTCGATGGTGACCGGCCGCGTGATCAGCAAGATCGGCAAATACCGCATGTTCCCGATTGCCGGCACGTTCCTCGTGGCGATCGCGATGTTGCTGCTCGCGCGCCTGCAGATCAATACGCCGATTTATGTGATGTATATCGACATGGGCATTCTCGGCTGTGGTCTCGGCATGGTGATGCAGGTGCTGATTCTCGCCGTGCAGAACACCGTCGAGTTCAAGCACATGGGCGTGGCCACTTCGGGCGCAACGTTGTTCCGCTCGATCGGCGGCTCGATCGGCGTGGCCGGTTTCGGCGCCGTGTTCTCGAACGGCCTCGCCGCGCGTCTGGAAAAGCTGATTCCGGCGGACACCGAATTGCCGCATGCGCTCGGGCCCGCCGCGATTCATCAGTTGCCGCAAGCATTGCGCGACGACTATCTGCAGGCGTTCGCCGGCGCGCTGCACACGGTGTACCTCTCGGCTGCGTGCGTGGTGGTATTGGCGTTCGCGCTCGCGTGGCTGCTGAAGGATCATCCGCTGCGTAAGCACTGATTATCGTGCCGCTTGCGTCGAGCGCTTGATGCAAGCGCTTAACGACGGTGAAAACAGCGACAAAGACGAGGTCGAACGCCATGCGCGCCGACCTCGTTCTGTTTTTTGCGCGAATCAAATGGTGTGAAAAAATCTCCGCAGCCGTTCGTCCTGCCGGCATGGAGTGCAATTCGTCGTACCTGTGAATGTTCGCTAGCGCACATAGGATAGGTAGCAACGTCGATTGACGTTCTGATCGAAACGCCACATATTGCGAGCAGCGGCACCGTAAGCTCGGGCTTGCCGCTCAGGACTCTCCGGCGCATGTGGATCGTGATTTCCGCGGACATTGCTCCCGCTTCAACATGATCCGGAACATGCCGTAATGGCATTGTTTTACAAAGGTGGGTCACAGCATGTCCACCCAGACACTGATCGGACACAGTTTTCCGACGCCCTGCAAACGGTGTGGCGGGGCACTATACAGGCAAGTCGACTATTGTCCCTATTGCGGTGCGGTGCATCCGCTCGACGCGGGTCCGCACAAGCGCACCGTGATTCCCGGCAGTCGCGCGAGCGCCACTACGAAAGCTGCGCAAAAGAACAGCCTCGATCCATCAACACCGGACGAAACCGGCTTCGCGACGCGTGCGATGGTCGCCAGCGAACCCGTTACTGGCGAGGCCGCGCTACCCGCCTCGGCGCTCGTGTCGCCGGACGCGCCGGTACCGCATCTTTCCCAAGCGGTCAAAGCGGCAAGCCAAGGGACGATTTCGATTCGCAGAGCGCTCTATGCCATTGGGGCGGTTGTCGTGATTGGCCTGGGGTATGTCGGATATGCGCTATTCAGCGATCGCGATCTGTCGAGCGGAACCGCAGGCCAGTCCGCCGATAACGAAACTAATCAGGATGCCAGAACGACGACTGGCACGATCGCGCCGTACACGCCGGCTCAGTCCGCCAACCAGGCTGCCGCTGCGGGCAAACCCGCCGTGTCGGTCAACCCCGCGAGGCCGGCTCAGGTGATACCGGCGACGCCCGTCACGCCACCTGTTGTTGCGGCGGCGCCCGTCAAACCCGCGCCGCCCCGGTTCAGCGATGCCGCACAGGCCTTGCAATCAGCGCGCCTCGCGTTGCGCGGCAACGATCTCTCTTCAGCACAAGCCGCGCTCGGCGCCGCTCAGGCGCTGCAACCAGGCAATTCCGACGCTCAAGACCTGGCGGGAGAATTGAAGCCCCTGCTCGCACGCCGCGACGCCGCGTTGCAGGCGGCGCAAACTTGCGCCGCGCAGCAGTCGTGGCCGTGCGCCCGTCAGCATGCCAACGAGGCGCTCGTGCTCGACACCGGCAATGAAACGGCGAAGTCCATTCTGGCCCGCGTGATTCGCGAGACCGGTTGGGCACCGCTCACCCCGCACGCCGCAGCGGGCACCGCGCCGCAAGTCAAACCGACTGCACAAGCGCAAGCCGCACCACCGTCTCAACAGGTGGCTCAACTGCAAACCCCGCTTCCCCAAGGTATGCCGGCGAATAATCAGGCCGCAGTGGGCGGTGCCCGCCCCGCGACCACGGCGCCCGACAACAACAGTGTCGAAGCGCGCGAACGCGCGATCAAAGACTCCGGCTGGAACCGCGCGAACGCGAATGCCGCCAAGCCTGGCGCGGGCACCGCACTCAAGCAGTGAACAATATTCTGGATACCAAAACACATAGTCGATGTGAGCGGCATCCGAATGCATAAGGGCGCGCAAAAGCGCCCGTGGTTTGAGAGGTAACAGACGGACGTGGCTTTCTCAGCACATAGAACATGACATGGCAAACCGGCTCACTGGTGCTTCGCGTGCCGACGCGCGAAGCTGTACGAACCTGACCGATAGGTAGATAGACCATGCTAAAGAGACTTCTGGCGGGATGGTTGGGGCTGGCGCTGATGGTCGTATTTTCGCTGGCCTGCGCGGAGCCAGCGCATTACAAGATCGTCACCGGTCCGGAACGGGGCACGTATATCCAGATTGGCCAGGATCTGTCGAAATGGGTTGCGCAGCCGGCGGGCATCGATCTGGAAGTGATGGCGTCGAAAGGCTCGGCTGAAAACGTGCAACGCATGCGCTTCGAGCCGGGGGTCAAGCTCGCGCTGGTGCAATCCGATGTGTACCAGGCGTATATCGACATGGCCAACGCCGGCAACGCCGACGCGGGCACGGCAATCCGGCCGCTGCGGCTCATCATGCCGCTCTATGACGAAGAGATTAACGTCGTGGTGCGCGCGGATTCGCCCTTGAAGACGTTCGCCGACATCAAGGACAAAAGCATCAGTGTCGGACTGATCGGCAGCGGCACCGCGCAATCGGCCACGACGCTCTACCACCTGATGTTCGGTCAGGCGATTCCCGAGCAGAACATCCAGCATCTGAGCAACGAGGACGCGCTCGCCGCGCTGATCGTGAAGAAAGTGGACGTCGCGATTATCGTGGTCGGTCAGCCGGCGAAACTGTTCAACGACATGAATCCCGACCTGCTGCAGCAGATCCGCCTCCTGAAGGCCGACCAGGCCGCACCCGAAACCGCCCGCGCCAAACAGACCTATTTTCCCGCGACGATCCGCGCAACCAGCTATCCGAACTGGCTCAAGGAAGATGTTCCCACGCTGACCGTCAAGGCTTTTCTCGTCACCTACGATTACGGTCTGCGCGATACCGTCGGCAATCTGAATCACTTTGCCGACTCGCTATGCGCCAACTTCGACAATCTCCAGGAGCATGGCCACCCGAAGTGGAAGCAGGTGAAGCTGGAGTTGCCGACGCTCGTGCGTGGATGGAAATACTACTCGCCAGTCGAGAAGCATCTGCGCGCATGTCTCGCGAATAAGAGCGCCGCGATCAATGCCACCGCGGCCCAGGCCGCGCCGAAACCGCGTCCCACGTGTTCGGATCAGGAACGGCTGCTTCTGCTATGCAAGTAAGATTGGCAGCGTGACAAACGCGCCTCTCGCGCGACCGGGAGCGACTGGACTAGCGGGCAGCCTGGCCGGTCGCCTTCGGCGGAATGGGACCGAAGAACATTGCCATGAACCTGTCACGGCCGATCACGCGAACCAGCTCGGCAACGACGCAGTAGATCGCGATCAGCGTCACCAGCAGAATCTGGATGGCCCAGAAATGCGGCCAGTTGAGATCGGCGAGCAACCTGCCGTTGGCGGCGGCGAGGCTCGGCGCCTCCTTCCAGTATTCGTAAAGATGCTCCAGGTAATGCACGATCAAAGCCACCAAGGTATAGATCACCGTTTTCCAGCCGATATTCCAGATCAGCGGTTTCTCGGGAAACCGGTTGATGAACGGCAGCATGTTGGCGATCAGCACCGATTTGCCGAGAATCAGCGCGGCGATGGTCACGGAAACCGATGTCGGCAACGTCACGTCATAGCCTCGGGTAATCAGCGCGCGCATGATCGCGACAATGTGGAGAATCACGAAGAAATAGATGGTCGGCGGAAGCATCTCCATGAACTCGTGCTTGATCGTGGTGGTCAGCTTGCTCATGCTCGTCTCCTGAAGTGATCGGCGCAATCCCGTGAACTCCAAGTTCATGATAGACACGATAAGACCTTTATGACGCAGCCGGAACATTACCGCCGAAGGTAATCCGTATCAGCGGGTGGCAAGTCGCGTAGCCGCTGTACCGCTCCATTCCTCGATACAGTTTGGGCGATTTGTACCGATCCGTACCTTACTGTCCATGGTCGGATAACCGATGCTATGCGTTCTCTCTCCTCACGCATGGACTCTCCGGATGGACAAGACAACCAACGGCTGGCTGAGCGGCTTCATAGGCGTGTTGATTTTCAGCGGCTCGCTGCCGGCCACGCGCATCGCCGTCGAAGGCCTGGACCCGCTGTTCCTGACGGTCGCGCGCGCAACGATCGCCGGCACGCTCGGCCTGTTGCTGTTACTCGTGTTTCGCCAGGCGCGCCCCGCGCGCGGCGACCTGATCCCGCTCGTGGTAGTCGCACTCGGCGTGGTGATCGGCTTTCCGCTCCTGACGGCGTTGGCGCTGCGGCACGTGAGCTCGGCGCATGCCGTGGTGTTCGTCGGCCTCCTGCCGCTCGCCACGGCGATCTTCGGCGTGCTGCGCGGCGGCGAGCGTCCGCAACCGGCATTCTGGCTGTTCTCGGCACTCGGTAGCGGCGCCGTGGTGGCCTTCGCCCTGCGTCACGGGCTCGACGCATCGCCCGTTGGCGACGCGCTGATGCTGGCCGCCATCGTCGCCTGCGGGCTGGGGTATGCCGAAGGGGCGCGTCTGTCGCGCCATCTCGGCGGCTGGCAAGTGATTTCGTGGGCGCTCGTGCTGTCGCTGCCGCTCATGCTTCCGCTCGCCTTGTGGGCTCGCCCCGCATCGTTCGACGGAGTCAGTCACGCGGCGCTCTGGGCCCTCGCCTATGTGTCGCTCTTCAGCATGCTGATCGGCTTCGTGTTCTGGTATCGCGGCCTCGCGCTCGGCGGCATTGCGGGCGTCGGACAACTGCAACTGCTACAGCCGTTCTTCGGCCTGATGCTTGCCGGACTGCTCCTGCACGAACAGGTGCCGCTCGCGATGATTCTCGTCACCGTCGTGGTCGTGGCCTGCGTGGCGGGCGCACGGCGCTTCTCACGGGCGGCGCCGGCGCGGCCGGTTGCCTGATCGGCGCATCGTCCGCGGTACGCATTCGCGTTAGCCGTTTTCCAGACGCGCGCGGCGCGAGCAGCCGGTTGAATATGTCATCATCCCGATGATCGATTAACCACTGCCCCGCCACGCGACTACGATGCCGACCGCATTTGCTCAAACCGTCGAAGCCCGCTTTGCCGAACTCACCCCCACCTCCAAACGCGTCGCCAGCTATATGCTGGCCAACCTCGACCGGCTCGGTCTCGAAACCGCCGACCAGATCGCCCAGCAAGCCGGTACGAGCGGCATTTCGGTCGGCCGGTTCCTGCGCAGCATCGGCTACCAGAATCTCGACGACCTGAAGCGCGAACTGCGCGGGGCTCAGGAGCGCCCCTGGCTGATCACAGACCGCCTCGACGCGTTCCGCCGCACCGCGGGACATCACGACGACACCCCGCTGGAAGCCGCTTCGTCCGTCGCGCCCAACCCCGCGCTCGCCCACTCGCTCGAACTCGAGATCGGTGCGATCCAGCATGTCTATCAGCTCGCCCAATCGCCGGTGTTCGCGCGCGTGGCCGAGCGTATCGCCAACGCCGATGCGGTCTACATTCTCGGCATTCAGTCCACGCGCGGCATCAGCAACGCGTTCTACAGCTACCTGGAATACATCCGCCCGCGCGTGTTCTATTCCGACGGCATGTCGGGTTCGTACGTCGATTCGCTGAACTCGGGGTTCGAAGCGCCGTATCTGATCGTCACCGACACCCGCGCCTATTCGAAGGTCGCGCGCCGCTATTGCGAAGCCGCCACACGTCGCGGCCTGCCGTTCGCGCTCATCACCGACATTTATTGTCCGTGGGCGCGCGAATTCGACGGCGATCTGCTACAGGTCAAAACGGACGTCGGCCAGTTCTGGGATTCGCTCGCGCCGCTTACCTGCCTGTTCAATCTGCTGATCTCGGCGATCGTCGACAGGCTCGGGCCGGACCTCGACGAGCGCGTGGCGCGCAACCGTGAACTGCAAAGCGAATTCGATCAGTTCGACGACCTCTGACGCATTCCGCTCGCTTCGCCTTGCGACCGACCATCGACTCAACGCGCGCGTCACCGCTCGACAATGAGGCAAGCGGGCTGCTGCGCCTGATGTGATCGATCGACTGTCAGGAAAACAGGTATCCTCACCGGCTCGTTCAGAAGGAGGACCCATGAAGCTTTCAATTTGCCTGGCTGCCGCCGCGCTGGCATGCTCTGTTGGCGCATACGCCCAGACTTCGCAAACCTTCCGTTTCGGCGAAGGCCAAAGCGGGCTGCCCTCAGGCAATACGCACCCCGCGCCCGCGCCTCGTGCGCAGGCTCAAGCGCCGGCGGCTGCGGCGCCTGACGAACAGCACGCGTCGCAGCCGAAAGCCAGCCCGAAACATAAGGTGAAGCATTCCCGGCACCATCGCGGGCATGTGACACAGCCCGAGACGTACTCGCATAACTGAGTAGCGCAAGCCTGGCCGTGCGCATGGTGCGGCCGAACTGAGTGGCGCAATCCCGGCCGTGCGCGCGGCGCGGCCGAACTGAGCGGCGCAATCCCGGCCGTGCGCGCGGCGCGGCCGATCAGTCCGTGCACGGATACCGGCTATACGTCCCGGCGATTTTTGACTCGCTTCAAATTCGCGCGCGCGGCGGGCATAGTAAAACGTATCCGCAGACTTATCGCCACGACAGGAACACGTATGAGCACCACCCGCCCCGCGCCCTCTGTTGCGGCCTCAGCGAGCGAAGCCGCCCCGCTGATCCGCGACGCCACTGAAGCCGACCTTCCTGCGATCCAGGCCATCTATGCACACCACGTCCTGACCGGCGTCGCCTCGTTCGAGGAATTCCCGCCTTCCGTCGACGACCTGCGCATGCGGCTCGCATCGGTACGCAGCCATGGGCTGCCGTACATGGTCGCGCAGATCGACGGTGAGGTCGCAGGCTATTGCTACGCGACGCCGTACCGGCCGCGCGCCGCGTATCGCAACACCATCGAAGATTCGATTTACGTGAACGACGCCTATCGCGGCCGGGGGCTGGGGCGCGTATTGCTCCAGGCGCTGATCGAGCGCTGCGAAACCGGACCGTGGCGCCAGATGGTCGCCGTGATCGCGGACGGGGGCAGCGGCGGTTCGCTATCGCTGCATACGCAACTGGGTTTCGAATTGACCGGCACGTTGAAGTCGGTGGGTTTCAAGCACGGTCGCTGGCTCGACACCACGCTGATGCAACGCACGCTTGGCAAAGGCGATTCGACCTCGCCGGACGACGTTGCGCCGGCAGGCGTTTGAAGTGCGACGCCCGTCACGTCTGAAACCTCGGCAATACGTCGCGCAATCCGTCGTTCATGCGCGGACAGAAATGCACTCACGGTGAATCGTGCAAAAGTAGCACCGGCAACATAAGCGCATCCCCGCGAAAGTTCCGATCACCGGCGTGCATGCGGCGGGCGCGCTGGCGGCCGCGCGCGCCAGCGCGTTAAAATCCCGCCATGCCCAACACGCCGCCTCCTGTCCCGCCGCTGTACGCCGATTCCGGCGACCCGGCCAGCGCCTCGCCGCGCAACGAATACACCGTCGACGAACTCGCGCGCGTCACCGACACCACCGTGCGCAACGTGCGCGCCTATCAGGACAGGGGACTGCTTGCACCGCCGGAGAAGCGCGGCCGCGTCGGCGTCTACGACGACACGCACGTGTCGCGTTTGAAGCTGATCAACCATCTGCTCGCACGCGGCTACACGCTAGCCAACATCCAGGACCTGATCATGGCCGTCGACGAGGGCCACGATCTTCGCTCCATCCTCGGTCTGGAAACGGCGATCGGCGGCCGCTGGTCGCGCGAGCGGCCGAAAAAGTACTCGCTGATCGAACTGCTGCAAATGTTCGGCGACAAAGCCTCGCCGAGCGCGCTCGGCAAAGCGGTCGAGCTCGGCCTGCTGGAGCGCAACGGCCTTTCCTTCGTGTCTGGCAGCCCGACAGCGCTGGCCGCCGGCGCCACGATGGCGAAGGAAGGCATTCCGCTTGCCGACCTGCTCGACGCCGTGGGCATCGCAAGGCCGCATTTCAACGCGGTTGCCAAAGCGCTGGTCGATCTGGTGGTTCGCCAACTGGACCGCTACGAGGCCGGCGCGCTGCCGCCGCCCGCCGACATACCCGCTCTGGTCGAGGCCATCTGGCGCGTGCGGCCGCTCGCCATGGTGCTGGTCGAAAGCGAAATGAACCGCGCGCTCGAAGAAGCCTCCGGCGACTACCTGGGCGACCGCGTCGCGGGCATCATGGAAAAGAAACTGGGCCATCCCGCCGAAGGCACAGCCGCCGCAGTGAAGAAAGACAAATCAAAAAAGTAAGCCTGCGCTCAGTCGAGGCCGCGTTAGTGTTTGTACACGCCCACTGACGCGGCGAGCGGGACGCGTGAACGGCGCCATCTTCCGGCGCACGTCATATTCAAATCTGCATTGCTTCGTTTGAACAGCGGGACGTCCATGCGACGATCCCCGAACGTCGCCGCAACACGTTTTCAGCCATCTCCGCAAGCCCTCGCCATGGCTAGCGCAGACGTGCGCAGATCACGCTGAAAACAAACCGCGGCCACACCAATCGAACGCAATGGAGATTCGCAGGATGGCCCGTCACGCCGGTTTTTCGCTTCAATTCGCCGCGGCCCTGATCGCGGCATTCACGACTTTCAGCGCCACCGCGCAGACCAGCGGCAACGCCGGCGAGCCGGCCAGGGTATTGCGCATCGGCTATCAGAAATCGGGCTTGCTCGCGGTGCTCAAGGCCCAGGGCTCCCTCGATGAAAAGCTCAAGCTGCTGGGCTATAGCATCAAATGGTTCGAATTCCCGGCAGGACCGCAATTGCTCGAAGCGTTGAACGCGAACAGCATCGACTTCGGCTACACGGGCGCGCCGCCGCCGGTGTTCGCACAGGCGAGCGGCGTGCGCTTCGTGTACGTGGGTGCGGAGCCGTCGGGACGTCACGCCGAAGCCATTCTGGTCAAGAACGACTCGCCGCTGCATGACGTGGCCGATCTGAAGGGCAAGCGCGTCGCGCTGCAGAAGGGATCGAGTTCGAACTATCTGCTACTTGAGGCGCTTAAGAAAGCGGGGCTGCGCTACGAGGACATTCGTCCGGTGTACCTGCCCCCCGCCGACGCCCGCGCCGCCTTCGAAACCGGCAGCGTGGATGCATGGGTGATCTGGGACCCTTACTACGCGTCCGCACAGCAGGCGTTGAAGGCACGCACGTTGGCCGACTACAGCGAACTGAACGCGCCGTACAACTTCTATGAAGCGACGCGCGACTTCGCGCAACAGCATGCCGATGTGATCGGCGCGATTCTCGGCCAGTTGCGCACCGCCGGGTTGTGGGTCAACGCCCATCCGGTGGAAACCGCCGCGCTGATCGCGCCGAAGGTCGGTCTCGATCAGAAACTGGTCGAGACGTGGGTGCGCCGCTATCCTTATGGCACTACGCCCGTCACGGACGAAATCGTGCGCTCGCAGCAGAGCGTCGCCGACGCGTTCTACGGCGCCAATCTGATCCCGCAGAAAATTACCGTGAAAGACAGCGTCTGGCAGAACCGGGACGTCGCGGCGGCCTTGGCCGCGAAGTGAACATAGCGTGCCTCCAGTCCTAGAGGGGAGCGTCTAACCGCCTTCTTGCGTCATCCGTTACCAGCCTCTATTGTTACATCCACCAATGTAACAGTTAAGAGAGTAAAAAAGGAGACGGAACGGATGAACGCACGCATGCTGCCTCACGACACCGCGGCGCCGGACGCGTCCGCGCCTATCGAGACCGACATCGCCATTATCGGGTCCGGGTTTGCCGGCCTCGGCATGGCGATCCGCCTGCGCCAGGCCGGTATCAGCGATTTCATCGTCGCCGAGAAAGCCGACTCGGTCGGTGGCACCTGGCGCGACAACCACTACCCCGGTTGCGCCTGCGACGTCCAATCCCACGTCTATTCGTTCTCCTTCGCCCCGAATCCGCGCTGGACCCGTATGTTCGCGCGCCAACCGGAAATCCGCGCTTATCTGGAGGAATGCACGCAGCGCTTCGGCGTGCAGCGGCATCTGCGCTTTGGCCACGAACTCGCAACGGCGACCTACGACGAGACGCGCCACCGCTGGCAATTGACCTTCGCGAACGGCCAGCAATGGTCGGCGCGCGTGCTGATCTCGGGCATGGGCGGCCTCTCGCGCGCGGCCATGCCGAACATTCCCGGCATCGAGAACTTCAAGGGCAAAGCGTTTCATTCACAGCACTGGGACCACGGCTATTCGCTCGAAGGCAAGCGCGTCGCCGTGATCGGCACCGGCGCAAGCGCGATCCAGTTCGTCCCGCAGATCGCGCCGCGCGTCGCGCATCTCGATCTGTTCCAGCGCACGCCGCCGTGGATCATGCCGAAGGCCGACCGCCGCGTGAAACCGCTGGAACAATGGCTATTCAAGCACCTGCCGTTCACGCAGAAGATCATGCGCTCGGCGCTCTACTGCATGCTCGAATCGCGTGCGTTTGGCTTTGCGGTTCATCCTTCGCTGATGAAGACGGCGCAAAAAGTCGCCGAGCGGCATCTGCGCCGCCAGGTGCGCGATCCGCAATTGCGCGCGACGCTCACGCCCAACTACACGATGGGCTGCAAGCGCATCCTGATCTCAAACGACTACTTCCCCGCCCTGTCGCGCCAGAATGTTTCGGTGACGACCACCGGCATCGCCCGTATCGAGGAGGACGCCGTCGTCACTACGGACGGTAAGCGTCACCGCGCCGACTGCCTGATCTTCGGCACCGGTTTTCAAGTGGCCGATCCGTTTCCGCGCGGCGTGGTGCGCGGGCGCGGCGGGGTCGATATCGTCGACACATGGCGCGACGGCGCGCATGCATATCTCGGTACGACATTGCCTGGTTATCCGAACTTCTTCATGATCGTCGGACCGAATACCGGTCTCGGTCATAACTCGATGGTGTTCATGATCGAGTCGCAGGTCGAATACATTCTGCGCGCACTGAAGACGATGGCCGCGGAACGCGCCGACGCCATCGAAGTGCGTCCGCAGGTAGAGCGTGCCTACAACGAACAGATCCAGCAGAAACTCGGCCGCGCAATCTGGTCCACGGGCGGCTGCAAGAGCTGGTATCTCGATCCGAAAACCGGCAAGAACACCACGCTGTGGCCGGGATTCGCATACAAATTCCGCCAGGCCACCAGCACGTTCAGCATGAACGACTACCTTGCGTATTCGCCCGCGCCGCAACCGGCAAGCGAGCCGATGGTGTCGCCGCCGCCCGCCCATGCTCACGGCGGCGCGACGGCGTCGGTGGAGGCGACCTGAGAGGACATAACGATAACGACAGGCGCTGTTCAGAGAGGACAACAACAATTTCGCATAGGGCCGGAGTGAAAGGTTGAAGCACTAGCTCTGGTTGAACGCTGTGCATGGAGATAAGCCAATGAAAAACTTTACCGACAGAGTGGCCGCGATCACCGGCGCAGGCTCGGGCATGGGCCGCTCGCTCGCGATCCAGCTCGCGCGCGAAGGCTGCCACCTCGCGCTAGCCGACCGCAATGCTGCAAGCCTCGCCGAAACTGCGCAGCTTGCGCAGGCCGCGGCGCCACACATCGTCGGCGCGCCGCTGCGCATCACCACCCGGGTGCTCGATGTCGCGGACCGCGCCGCGATGTTCGCCTGGGCCGCCGAAACCGCCGCGCAGCATCGGCGCGTCAACCTCGTGTTCAACAACGCAGGCGTCGCGCTGTCGAGCACCATCGAAGGCATGGACTACGCCGATCTGGAGTGGATCGTCGGCATCAACTTCTGGGGCGTGGTGCACGGCACGAAGGCGTTTCTGCCATACATCAAGGCGTCCGGTGCGGGGCATATCGTCAATACGTCTAGTGTGTTCGGACTGTTCTCCCAGCCGGGCATGAGCGGCTACAACGCGACCAAATTCGCGGTGCGCGGCTTTACGGAAGCACTGCGCCAGGAACTCGACCTGATGAAGTGCGGCGTGTCGGCCACCTGCGTGCATCCGGGCGGCATCCGCACGGCCATCGCGCAATCGAGCCGTATCTCGTCGAACATGGTCGGCTTCATGCTGGAAACCGAACAGCAGGGCAAGGACGACTTCGAGAAGTTCTTCATCACCACCGCCGACGAAGCCGCGCGCGTGATTCTCGACGGCGTGCGCAAGAACAAACGGCGCGTGCTGATCGGACGCGATGCGCGGGCCGCCGACTGGCTGGCGCGCACGTTGCCGGCCGCCTATCAGGCACTGGTGGTGATGCAAACGCGGCGGATGAAACGCATCGCGGAGAAACGCGCGCGGCGCGCCGCGCAGGTGGACGGCAAGCGCGCATAAAGCTGCGCCATGCACGTCACTCGCTCAGAACATTCAGCAACACATAGAGACTCACAAGGAGAAAGGCCATGATGCCGGTTCGCCGCGACCTCCGTTTCAACTTGCCGCAGGAACGTGCCTGCGATTGGCACGTGCAGGGCTCGCATGTGACACACTTCTTCAATGCGCTTTCGCTGCTGTTTCCGGCCGGCGAGCGTTTCTTCATGGACAGCGTGCGCAACTACCGCGACCAGATCGACGACCCGGTGCTGAAGAAGCAGGTGCTCGGCTTCATCGGCCAGGAGGCCATGCACACGCGCGAGCATGTGGAGTACAACGATCTGTTGCAGGAAGCCGGCTTGCCCGCGCATAAGCTCGACAAACGACTATGGGCGATTCTCAACTTCGGCCGCAAGGTTCTGCCGCATTCGTACCAGCTCGCGGTCACCGTCTGCCTCGAGCATTACACGGCGATGCTGGCGGGCCTGCTGCTGCAGGACGCGACGCGCATCGGCGGGTCGGTGGAGGGCTATACGCAGATGTGGACCTGGCATGCACTCGAAGAAACCGAGCATAAATCCGTTTCGTACGACGTGTGGAACACCGTGCTCAAGCCCGGACTCGGCCGTTATCTCCTGCGCACCGGCACCATGCTCGCCACCACCGTGACGTTCTGGCTGATCGTATTCGACTACCATGTGCGGCTCATCATCGCCGACCGCAAACGCGGTGGCCATCTGCGCGGCATGTGGCGCGTCGTGAAATATCTGTACGGCCCGCGCCACGGTGTGTTTCCTCGCATCGCCGGTGAGTGGTTGAGCTTTTTCCGGCCCGGATTTCATCCGTGGGATCACGACAACCGCGCGCAACTGGCGCGTATCGACGGACTGGTTGCCGCAGTCGATGCCACCAATGCGGCCACGCCGAGCGCCCGCAAGGCCACGCGGCGCGGCGTGCAGGCGGCCGCGTGATACGCGACACGCTCTCGGTCGAGGCCGGCGGCGTGCGGCTCGCGGTTTATGTGAGCGGACCGCGCGAGGCGCCGCCCGTCGTGCTGGTACACGGCTACCCTGATTCGGCGGCGGTGTGGGAACCGGTGCGCGCGCAACTGGATGCGCGCTATCGCGTGATCGCCTACGACGTGCGCGGCGCGGGAGCTTCCGAGGCACCGGCCACGCGTCACGCTTACCGGCTCGAACGCCTCGCCGCCGATCTTGCCGCCGTCGCCGACGCCACGTGCGGCACGCGGCCGTTTCACCTCGTCGGGCACGACTGGGGCTCGATTCAATGCTGGGAAGCCGTGACCGATCCCGCGTTCAAAGGCCGCATTGCTTCGTACACGTCGATCTCGGGGCCGTGTCTCGATCATGCTTCCTTCGACTTGCGCGGCGGGGGTGACACTCAACCCGCGCAGCAGACAAAGAAGCGCCCGTTCGGCAGCAGTGTCCGGCAGACGCTCAAGTCCTGGTATATTTTCTTTTTCCATTTGCCGTGGCTGCCCGAGCTGGTATGGCGCGCGGGCGGCGCACGTCTGTGGCCGCTATGGCTGCGGGTGACGGAACGCGTGCGCCCGGCGCCCGATCCCGCGCAGATGCGCAACGCGATCAACGGCTTGAATCTCTACCGCGCCAATTTCATCGACAAGCTGCTGCACCCGCGCGCGCGTCACGCGCACGCGCCGGTGCAATTCCTCGTGCCGTTGCGTGACCGTTATGTCGGGCCGGCGCTATCGCTCGGACTCGAGGGCTGGCTCGGCGCATATGAACGCATCGAGATCGATGCCGGCCACTGGGTCGTGCTGCGCGAACCCGAACGGATCGCGGCAGGCATCGAGCGTTTCGTGGAACGGCACCGCACGGACCATGGCGGCTCGGCCGCATCGACGCTCAACGCTCGCGCGGCAGGCGTGTGAACAGCGTCGGATAGTCGATCACGAGGCCGTCTTCGTCCACCTTCATGTCGGCCGTAAAGTCGCGGAAGATGCCCTCGTAGCGATACTCGCCGTGCAACGCGATGCACGTATAGGCTTGCTCCACGCGCGTGACCTGCAAATCCGGCGTCGAGATATACGCTACCGAAATGGGCCGGCGCTCGCCCTCGGCCAGTTGCAAACGGCGAATCGGCAGCGTGTTGGTAAACGGCGTGGCGGCGATATCGATGTCGATGCAACCTTCGATCGCACTCAGTTCAAGCCCGTGGCCATCGCGCCAGTGGCCCTCGCCATCGCCATGTAATTCCAGTTCGCCGCCGCCGACGATCTTCAGCCACGCAAAGCGCGTGCGCCATTGCGCGTCGCAACGCACCTTGTAGTGCAGCCCATACGGATTCCCATAGCGCTGCCCGACCAGCACGCTTTCTACCGCGAAGCCATCCTCATGCGCGTCGAACGCCAGATGTTCGATGCCGTCGCCCTCTTCCGATGCCCACCGTACCTCACGCATCTGACTGTCTCCTCGTGAAACGGCGCGGCCTGCACGCCGGGCTACTATCGTAGCGCGAAAGCTTTCGGCTCACCGACACGCCGTGGCGTGGCCGGCCTGTGTCGCAAATAGCCACTATCAAGCATGGCGATGCACGGCGCGGCGTAGCTGGCCTATCCTCGCCATTCCCAGCTCTCCTGCCTGCGCGCTTGCCGTGCGCGCCCGGATTTGCGCCTCATCGACATCACGCCGCCTTCACATCATGCACGCCCCCGCGACCGAAGCTCAATCCGCCGCCTTGCGCACGCTGTTGCGCAGTGTCGGCCAGATCGTGCTGCAACCGAACGCCTTCACCGGCGCGTGCCTGCTCGGCGCGTGGCTGCTCGACGACCCGCGCCTCGCTTGCGCCGCGCTCATGGGTGCGGTTGCGGCCAATGTGAGCGCGGTCCTGGCCGGATATCGCGAGGACGAGACGCGTGCCGGCTTGCACGGCTTCAACGGCGCGCTGGCGGGTCTCGCCGCCTTCAGCTTCATCGCCGACAATGCCACCGCCGCCGCGGTGGCGATTCTCGCCGCCACCGCCACTGCATGGCTTCTGGAGCCATGGTCGCGCATGCTGCGCGCGCGCGGGCTCGGCTTTTTTTCAAGCCCGTGTCTGATCATCAGCTGGCTTTGGCTGCCGTTTGTCGCGGCGAACGCGCAACCGGCAAGCGTGGCCGCGATGTCTGCATCGCGCGCGCTGCAGTGGAGCGGCGGCCTGCTCGCCGGTTTCGCGCAAACCGCCTTCGCATCGGACGCACTGCCTGGCTTGCTGGTGTTGATCGGGATCGCGGCTTCGTCACGCAAGCATGCGTTGCGGGCGTTGATCGGCGCGGGGTTCGCGAGCGTCGCGCATCTAATGCTTGGCGCGACGGCAAGCTCGTTCGATGCAGGCCTGTTAGGATTCAACGGCGCGCTGACCGCGCTCGCGCTTGCCGACTGCGGTGTCGTTACGATGCTCGGCGGTGTGGCCCTGTCGGTCGTGCTGCAAGCGGCGGCCGCCCACATCGGCTGGCCGGTTATGACAGCGCCTTTCGTCCTCGCGACGTGGAGCGTGCAATGGCTCAGGCAGCGCTCGGCGCATGGCGTCGCGGCCGCTGAACCGGCGCAGCGGATCGACGCCGTGCGCAGCGCGGCGACTCCGGATCCGGCCAGAAGCGTAAGTTAGGCCGTCGGGGACCGTCATGCACGCACCGCGGTGCTGCAAAAATTTCAGGAGACAGTCATGTCGTTCACTCACACCCCTGCCGGCCGCGTCGCCGAAGCGGGGCCACGGTCCGATGCGGAGCGGCAAACCCGCGTCGACCTCGCCGCCGCCTATCGGCTCGCGGCGCTCAACGGCTGGGACGATCTGATCTACACGCATATCTCGGCGAGCGTTCCGGGCGAGCCCGGCCACTTCCTGATCAATCCATTCGGCCTCGCCTTCGATGAAGTCCGCGCGTCGAACCTCGTGAAGATCGATATAGACGGCAACATCGTCGGCGCGAGCGAACATGCGGTGAACGCGACCGGCTTCGCGCTGCACGCGGCGGTTCACGCGGCACGCGCCGATGCGTTCTGCGTGATGCATTTGCACAATACGGCGGGCGTGGCGGTTTCCGCTCAGCCGGCCGGCCTGCTGCCCGCTTCGCAACATGCGCTGCGCTTTTACGGCCACCTCGCGTATCACGCTTACGAAGGCCTTGCGTTCACACCGGCGGAGGGCGAGCGTCTCGTCGCGCATCTCGCCGGCAAACCCGCCATGCTATTGCGCAATCACGGCACGCTGACCGTTGGGCGCACCGTCGCGGAAGCCTATGTGCTGATGGCAACACTGCTCAAGGCATGCGAGATCCAGTTGCAAGCGCAAGCATGCGGCGCGGAACTCGTCGTGCCGAGCGATGCAGTCGCCGCACGCACCGCGGAACAACTTTACGACGGCGGCGCCATTGAAGGCGCACTCGAATGGCCTGCCCTGCTGCGCAAACTCGACAGGCTCGATCCCGGCTATCGCGCTTGAATTCGCCTCACGCTCACCTCAAACCCATCCCTATACGGAGTCATGCCATGCCCACGTTTCATATCGAACTCTTCGAAGGCCGCTCGGTGGAACAGAAACGCCAGTTCGTCGAAGCCATTACCCAAGCGACCTGTGAATCGCTTGGCGTCGAGGCCAACTCGGTGGAGATCATTCTCACCGACGTGAAGCGCGAAAACTGGGCAACGGGTGGACGTTTGTGGTCTGACGCGTGAAGGCGAAGCGCGCCGTACGCACCGGCCGATACGACGCGCGCAATGCCAGGCGGCCGGCGTCGTCGAAGAGGCTGCGCGCATTGCGCGCGCAGCCTGTGATGCTCGGCGACGCGCGTTAAAAAACGCGCCGCCGTGGCGGCGTAGCAACACACCGCCACTGGGTTACGCCATCAGAACTTGTGGATGATGCCCACGCCCGCGGCAAACTGGCTACGCGACGAGGACGGCGCGCTATTCTGACCGTCGCCGATATCAGCCGTTGCATTGATGATGCTCACGCCGTTCGTGCCCAGCGTCTGGCCGCCTGCGCGTTGATACGCCTCGAGCGCGTACAGACCGGTGCGCTTGGAGAGGCTGTAGTACTGCGACAGGTTGAACTGCTGGTAGCTAGCCGAGCTCGTGATGCCGTTCGCTTTGGTAGCGCGCGTATAGCTGTAGCCCGCAGCCAGGTCCAGTGCCGTCAAAGGCTTGAAGTGCAGCACGGCGCCGCCTGTGTTGAAGATCGCCGTGGTGTGGAAAGGCGAGTTGATACCCGGAATGTACTGCACGTTCGAGTACGAGAACGACACATCCCACTGCGGGGTGAAGGTATAGCCACCCGTCACCGCCACGCGCTGCTGAGCCTGGGCGCGCTGATAGCCGTTGTTGATGCCCGACACGCCAGCCTGCGCGCCGTTGTTGGACGTCGTGGAGTCAGCGCCCCATGCGCCGCCGCCAGGCGTCGAGTTGTTGATGCGCTGGAAGCCGGCCGCAATGCCGAACGGACCATTCAGGTACTGCAACGCCGCGCTCCACGTCGAACCGGCGTTGAAGCTGCCCGGCACGCCGCCCAGCGAATACGAGCCGCTAGCCGTCAGGCCGTACAGGTTCGGCGACGTGTACACCAGCGAGTTATTCGCGCGGTACAGCGTATCCAGAGAGTCGATGTCGCCCGGGTGCGCGCCGTATGCGCCCGTCAGCCACGTGGTCGGGCTATACGGCGAGAGCATCGTGTAGTACGACGTATATTGGCGGCCGGCCGTGAACGTACCGTAGCTGGCGTTGGCCACGCCGACATAAGCCTGACGGTTGAACCCGAGGCCGGAGACGGACTGTGCGCCGGTTGCGCTGTTAAAGCCCTCTTCCAACTGGAAGATCGCCTTGGTGCCGCCACCCAGATCCTCCGAGCCCTTCAGGCCGAAGCGGCTGCCAGCCCAGACCCCGTTGACCATTTTCACAACCGAACGGCCGCCGGAGGTCGAGCCGAGCGTCGTCTGACTGCTCTGATAACCGATCCCCGCGTCTACGATCCCGTACAACGTCACGCTGCTCTGAGCGTGTGCGCCGAGGGCGACCAACCCAAGGGCCGAGGTTGCTAGTGCCTTTTTCATTTCTGCTCCTCTTTAAAAGATTATTCTTTGTTTGCCGCACTGTACGAGCGCCGCCGGGCGCCCCCAAAGGACATATTCTTCGGGACGCTAATTAAGGATTTCAAAATACCGGGTGACCATTGATCAGGCTAGGCAACCACGTGGAAAACATCGGTACATAAGTGACGATGTTGATCGCGCTGAAGATAGCCAGGTAATACGGCCACGCCACCTTGGTAGTTTCACCAATCGACACATTGCCAATCGCGCAGCCAATAAACTGCACCGAGCCGATCGGCGGGTGCACCAGACCCAATGCGCAGTTCAGCAGGATCATGATCCCGAACTGCACCGGGCCGACGCCGGCGTGCATCGCCATCGGCAGGAACAGCGGCGTGGTGATCAGGATGTGCGCCGCCATATCGACGAACGTGCCGAGGAAAATCTGGATCAGGTTGATGTACAGCAGCATCAGCCACGGCAGGCTGGTCGCGCCGTCGAGCATGTGTTCGATCGCGTCCGGAATCTCCAGATACGCCATCTGGTAGCGCAGCATGTTCGACACGCCGATCAGCAGCAGCACCACGCCGGTCGTCTTGGCAGCCTTGGAGAGCGCGTGAAACAGCTTCTTCATCGTCATCGAGCGATACACGACGATCGTCAGCACCAGCGAATAAAACACGGCGATTGCAGCGGCTTCTGTCGCTGTAGCAATGCCCTTTGCCACGCAGACCAGAATGATCGCAATCACCATCAAGCCGGGCAATGCGCCAAGGAATGTGCGGGCCACGGCGAACCAGCCGGGGAATCGCTGCAGTTCCGTCGAGCCGTCGGGACGGCGCGGATAACCGTATTTCACCGCTTGCCAGTACGCGGCGACCAGCACGAAACCCATCACCCACAGCACCGGCAGCAGACCGGAAAACAACAGATCGCCGATCGAGACGCCGCTCATCGGGTGTCCATTCAACGTGCCGGTGATACCCTGCGCCGCGAATGCGTAGATGATCATGTTGGTCGACGTCGGCATCAACGCGCCCGCCAGCGACGAGTGCGTCGTCACGTTGACCGCATAGGCCGCGCTGTAGCCTTCACGCTTCATCAACGGAATGACCACGCCGCCCATCGCCGACGTGTCCGCCGAGGGCGAACCGGAGACCCCGCCGAACAACGTGCAGGCGACCACGTTGGCCATGCCGAGACCGCCGCGGAAATGCCCGACCGTGGCTTGCGCGAAACGCAGGATGCGGTCCGCAATGCCGCCGTGCAGCATCAGCTCACCGGACAGAATGAAGAACGGGACCGCGAGAAACGAAAAGCCGTTGATCCCCGAGATCATCGACTGCATGGCGGTGGCCGCCGGCAAACCCTCGTACAGATAGGTCAGGACGCACGAAAGCCCTAGCCCGAATGAAACAGGAACGCCGAGAAGAAGAAAGACAAGGAAACTGACGGAGAGGATGGCGAGTTCCATGATTGCTCTATTTTTGTTTCTGTGCAAAAAGCGCGAGCAGGTTCTCTAGCGAGAACATTGCAATGCAGACGCTGGCAAAAACCGGGATGCAATAACGCAAAGATTCAGGCAAGCCAATAATGGGAATCCGGTCTTCCATGGTGGCCTCCACCATCTGCAGACAGCCGAAGAAAACCGCTACCGCGAACGTGATCAGGCAAATGTGCTGAAAGGCCGTCGCGACGAGTTGACCCTTCGGCGGCAATTTCTTGACGAGCGAGTCGAGCCCGATATGGCCGCCTTCGCGCACTTTGAGCGCGGCGCCGAACATGGCGATCACGATCACCAGCAGAAGCGCGATGGGCTCGACGAAATCCGGTGCATCGCTGAATACGTAGCGCATCACGACGCTGTAGATCACCAGCAGGCTCAGCACGGCGAGACTCACCGACGCTACGACAACCAGCACGCGGAACAGAAAATCATTTGGGCGCTTTATGAAACTCATTGACCCCATCCTTGCATACGACCGACCTGTCTTTATTAGTCAGCAATCCTGTTCGACTCTTCAGTTCAGGAAGCGCGCAGCGGCAGCGCTCACGACTCTTCTCGCGAGCCCTTCGCGCCGCTGCGTTGCTTCCTTTCAGGCGAACCTTATTTGACTGCCTGGATTTCGTCGACGATCTGCTTCATTTGCGGGGTCTTTTCGTACTTTGCCCAGACCGGTTGCATGACCTTGACGAACGCGGCACGATCGATCTGCGACGCGCCGACGATGGTCGCGCCGCCCTTCGTGACGGTCTTGCTCGCGTCGGCTTCGCGCGCGGTCCACAGCTTCTGGTAGTACGGCACCGAGTCGGCGGCAGCCTTCTTGATGATTTCCTGTTCCTGCGGCGACAGCGTGTCCCACACCTTCTTCGAGAACACCAGCACTTCCGGCGTCATCGAATGCTGGGTTTCGGAGTAGACCGGCGCGACTTCGAAGTGCTTGGTTTCTTCGTACGACGGCAGGTTGTTTTCAGCGGCATCCACCAGACCCGTCTTCAGGCCCGTGTAGACCTCGGCGAACGGCATCGGCGTGGGCGTGCCGCCCATTGCGCGGATTTCGTCGACCATCAGGTCGGACGGCTGCACGCGAACCTTCAGGCCCTTCATGTCAGCGGGCGTGTGAATCGGCCTCTTGGTGTAGATCGAACGCGCGCCGCTCTCGTAGAACGTCAGCGCGATCATGCCCTTCGCCTTGAAAGCGTCGAGAATCTTCTGGCCTTCCGGGCCGTACATCACTTTGCGGAAATGGTCGATGTCGCGAAACAGGAAAGGCAGCGACGGGATCATCGATTCAGGAACGATTTCGTTGAAAGCCGCGCCGTTGGCACGCGCCATGTCCAATGCGCCGATGCGCACCTGATCGATCGTGTCGTTCTCGGAACCCAGCGCGCTATTGCCGAAGACCTTCACCGTGTCCTTGCCGTCGGTTGCCTTCTTGATCTGCTCTCCCATGTATTTCACGGCCATGTTGGTCGGATAGGTGTCGCCATGCACGTCCGACACGCGGAACACACGCGCTTGTGCCGACACGGTGCTGAAGGCCAGCGCCGAAGCCGCGACGATCATCGAAACACGGGAAAAGGCAAACTTCTTGTTCATCGTGAAATTCCTTGAAAAATTGACCATCCAATCGATTGCGGGGGGGGCGCCTGCGGAGGACCGCTTACGGGTGACCGCCTTCGGATGCGACATGGTTTTGCTGCGTCTCCCGGCTCGGCACCCGCCACCGCTGGTGGTCACGCGCGCTTTGCCGTGCTGGTCTGTGCAACTTCCCCGGCTCAGATACTCAGCACTCCTGTCAGACAACTCCACTCCTTTACTTTTGCTTCAACTGCTCGGCTTGCGCCTCGCGCGCGAGTCATCGCGCACGAGACGTTGCCCGCCTCATACCGAATAACCTGAAATTCACAGAAAGGAATTTGTTTGGGCTTATATGTTGTACGACGACATATGAAGTCTATAAAAGGCGGTTTGAGTTGTACAGACGGTATTTACCCGCACCGCAGAGACGACTGCAGGGATAACCGATCAATCGCATGTGAAGGCTAAGCGCCAGCTGGCGCGGCCTTGCCGAGGCAGAGGCCGGCGTCGCCCAAAGCTATTTTTTACAGCCGCACCGCGGGCAGACCGTCGCCTTTCCACCACAATGTTGTACGACGAGTGATGAATCGAAATAGCCAAAACAAAGGCGCCGGACATGTCGTCATGTCCGGCGCCTTGCTCCAATACGCTCCGCTTACAGCTGACCCGCGAACTCCGGTTCCGGTAACCCGGTTACGCCAGGCCGCACGGCGAACAGATGGCCGTCGTGCTCGCTCGCGTTCGCGGGACGGATCGACGTCACGAACAGCGTATCCAGATCGCGCCCACCGAAGGCGCACATCGCCGGTTTGGTGGCCGGCACGGCAATCTGCCGGTCGAGCTCCCCTTGCGGCGTAAAGCGCAGCAACAGGCCGGCGTCGTTCGCGCAAATCCAGTAGCAGCCGTCGGCATCTACCGCTGCGCCGTCAGGACGGCCCGCATGATGATTCAGATCGGCGAACACGCGACGGTTGCGCGGCTCGCCGGTTTCGATGTCAAAGTCGAATGCCCAGATCTGCCGGCGCAAAGGATGCGAGTCCGACAGGTACATGGTCGTACCTTCCGGCGACCACGCGAGGCCGTTCTGCGTGATGAGCGCGTCGACGACCGGCGCGGACAGCACACCGCGCTCGTCGAATCGATAGAGCGCGCCGGCCGGCTTGGCCGCTGCCATGTCCTGCACCATCGTGCCGGACCAGAAGCGTCCCTGGCGGTCGCAACGGCCGTCGTTGAAACGCATGTCGTCGCATGGGAAGTCCGGCGCGGCGAGCTTGCGCCCTGTCACCTGCACGGGTTCGCCGTCAGCCGAACCCTCAGTGAGCGCGACGGCGAAAAGCCCGGTCTCGCAACCGGCCAGCACCGTACCGCGCTGATCGAACGCAACGCACGCCACTTTCTCCGGCAACCGCCATTCGGAGCGTTCGCCCGAATCGACGTGTAGCCGCACGATCTTTTGCGCCGGAATGTCCACCCAGTAGAGCGCCTGTTCCGCCACGCGCCACACCGGGCTTTCGCCGACGGAGGCCGGTGCCTGTCCCGCTGCCTCCACCCGCTCCACTCGCGGGTTCGCTGCGGCGCTCACCGCTTCGGCTCCATCGGGCCGGCCAGCACGAATGGGCCGCCTTGAAAACGCTGCGTCGGATCGTCGAGGTTGGTCGTGGGTGCGGCGACCGGAAAGAGATGCTCGAATTCGATCGAACTGTCCTGCGGACGAAAGCCGAGGAACGCCGCTTTGGTGTTATCCACCCACTTGGTCCGGTTGTCCGAGACGCCATAGACGATCGCGTGGCCCACGCGGTTGGTAAACAACGAGCAGCGCACCAGCTCGATGAAGTCGCGATAGCTCAGATACGTGACGAGCATGCGCGGATTCTTCGGCTGCTCGAACGACGAGCCGATCCGCAGGCACACCGTCTCCAGACCGAAACGATCGAAGTAGTAACGCGACAACGATTCGCCGAAGCACTTCGTCACGCCGTACAGACTATCGGGACGCAACGGCGCGTCGACATCGACCACCTCCGTCACCGGATGAAAGCCCACCGCGTGATTCGAGCTCGCATACACGATGCGCTTCACGCCCTGCTTCTGCGCAGCCGAATAGAGGTTGTACAGGCCGCGAATATTCGCTTCGAGCAGATCTTCAAACGGCGCCTCGACGGAAATGCCGCCGAGGTGAATCACCGCGTCCACGCCTTCGAGCAGCGCGTGAACGGCGGCTTCGTCCGCGAGATCGACGCTCGCGGCTTCTTCGTGGGCCGCCACGTCGCCGAGCGGCGCGATATCCGAGACGCGCACGATATCGGCCCACGCGGCGAGCGCGCCACGCAATTGCTTGCCCAGGTTGCCCGCCGCGCCAGTCAGCAGCAGACGGCGGAAGGGTTTCTGTGCGGCGCCGCGATCGAGGTTCGAGTCAGTCATGTTTCTATTGTGGTGTGAGTGCGATCAGGTCTGCATGATGCATGCAGACCTGGTGTGTCGAGCGAGCCGATCAGGTCACCGGCGCCGGATTGAACAGCACCAGCGCATTGTGGAGCTTGAGTTTTTCCGCGCACGTTTGCTTGCGTCCGCTGGCGATGTCGAGCATCAGGCGGAACAATTCCCAGCCCACCTCTTCGATGCTCGCCGCGCCGGTCGCGATGGTGCCGGCGTTGACGTCCATCAGGTCATGCCAGCGGCGCGCGAGGTCCGAGCGCGTTGCGACCTTGATGACCGGCACCTCGGCGAGGCTATAGGGCGTGCCGCGTCCGGTGGTGAATACGTGCAGGTTGATACCGGCCGCCACCTGCAACGTCCCGCAGATGAAATCGCTCGCCGGCGTAGCCGCATAGATCAGGCCTTTCTGCTTGACCTTTTCGCCCGGCGACAACACGCCGGAAATGGCCGAATTGCCGGACTTGATGATCGAGCCCATCGCCTTTTCGACGATGTTCGACAAACCGCCCTTCTTGTTGCCCGGTGTGGTGTTGGCGCTGCGGTCCGCGCCGCCGCGCTTCAGATAATCGTCGTACCACTGCATCTCGCGGATGATCGCCGCGGCGACCTCCGCGTTCGCCGCGCGCGCCGTCAACTGATCGACGCCATCGCGCACTTCGGTGACTTCGGAGAACATGACCGTCGCGCCGGCACGCACCAGCAGGTCGGTCGCGAAGCCCACCGCGGGATTCGCGGTCAGTCCGGAAAACGCGTCGCTGCCGCCGCATTGCACGCCGACCACCAGATCGGACGCCGGGCAAGTTTCGCGACGGCGATTGTTGAGCCGCTTCAGATGACCCTCGGCCATTCTCATGATCGACTCGATCATCGACTGGAAGCCGACGTGCGCGTCGTCCTGAAGCACCACGACGTCGCCGTTCAGATCAGCCTCGATATCGCCGATGTCCGCGACTTCCGCCACGTTCGCGGCCGCCGCGATCGGAATCGTGCCGGGCGGCATCAGGCGTTCGGGCTGCAGCTTCTCGCAGCCGAGGCTGACCATCATCACCTCGCCGCCGAAATTCGGATTCAGGCTGATATTGCGCACGGTGCGGATCGGCACCATCGCGTCGGGCGCGTCGATGGCGACACCGCAGCCATAGGTGTGGCCGAGGCTCACCACGTCGTCGACATTCGGGTACTTGGGCAGCAACTCGGCCTTGATGCGGGTGACCGCATGCTCGACCACGTCGGCCACGCATTGGACCGTGGTCGTAATGGCGAGAATGTTGCGCGAGCCGACCGAGCCGTCCGCGTTGCGATAGCCCTCGAAGGTGTAGCCCTCGAGCGGCGGCATTTCCGGCGCCTTGATCGTGGCGATCGGCAGATCCTCGAGTCCCGGCGGGCTCGGCATGCGGATCACATGTTCGTTGATCCAGCTGCCTTTCGGCAACGCCTTGAGCGCATAGCCGATCACCACGTTATAGCGGATGACTTCGTCGCCCTCGGCCAGATCGGCCAGCGCGACCTTGTGCCCTTGCGGCACGCGCTCGCGCAGTGCCAGACCATCGGGAAATACCGCGCCCTCACCCAGACCGCCGTCGTTGACGACGATCGCGACATTGTCATTGGGGTGAACGCGAATGTAGAGCGGAGATTGTTCCATTGCATCGATCCTTATGGCGCTGCACGCCTGTCGCGCCGACTATTCATACGTCATCCTACAACATGAAAGATTGCGCAGACGTTCCGTATTTACCCTAGGACAAGCATTATGCTGCGAAATGACCGTTGAGTTACCGAAATTCTTGTTGTACGATGACGTATAAGAAATCTCCATTTCTACTGATCGAACCCTCCGCGGAACCATCCGCGAACTATTCCGACGCTCTGGATACTCATCATGACGACACCGCAGGAACTCAAGCAGATCGTTTCCGAAGGCCTCCTGTCCTTCCCCGTTACCGACTTCGACGAACACGGTGATTTCCGCGCCGACACGTATGCCGAGCGCCTCGAATGGCTCGCTCCTTACGGCGCGTCGGCACTGTTCGTGGCCGGCGGCACGGGCGAATTCTTCTCGCTCACGCACAACGACTATTCGAACGTGGTGCGCACCGCTACCGAAGTCTGCAAAGGCAAGGTGCCGATTCTTGCCGGCGCGGGCGGCCCGACGCGTGTTGCAATCGCCTACGCCCAGGAAGCCGAGCGTCATGGCGCGAACGGCATTCTGCTGATGCCGCATTACCTGACGGAAGCCTGCCAGGAAGGCATCGCCGCGCATGCGGAAGAAGTCTGCAAGTCCGTGCCGAACATGGGCGTGATCATCTATAACCGCGCGAACTCCAAGCTTAACGCCGATATGCTCGAAGGGCTGGCCGAGCGCTGCCCGAACCTGATCGGCTTCAAGGACGGCGTGGGCGAGATCGAGAACATGGTGTCGATCCGCCGCCGCCTTGGCGACCGCTTCTCGTATCTCGGCGGCCTGCCGACCGCGGAAGTCTATGCCGCCGCGTACAAGGCGCTTGGCGTGCCGGTGTATTCGTCGGCGGTGTTCAACTTCATTCCGAAGACCGCGATGGACTTCTACCGCGCGATCGCTGCAGACGATCACGCGACCGTCGGCAAACTGATCGACGAGTTCTTCTTGCCGTACCTGGCCATTCGCAACCGCCGCGCAGGCTACGCGGTCAGCATCGTCAAGGCGGGCGCGAAGCTGGTCGGCCACAGCGCCGGTCCGGTCCGCGCACCGCTGACCGATCTGACGGAAGAAGAAATGGCCAAGCTGGACGCGCTCATCAAGACGCTCGGCCCGCAGTAATCCGGCCGGCGTATCAGGCGCATACAACACCCGGCGGCCGTGCGAACGATCGCCGCGCACACGGCACCGCAAAGAGCGCCCGGGACGGCAACGTCGCCGGGCGTTTTTGTATCGCACGCCAGTATCGACGAGGCCCGCGGCTCGTTGCGCCGCGACGCCCGGGAGCCTGCTCCCAAGCATAAGAACTTCAGGAGATGTCCATGGAAATGAGCCGCACGGCGAGTGCCACCCACGTCGCGAAGCGCACTCGAGTTCGCTACGCGATCCTGCTGCTGATCTTTCTGATCACGACCTTCAACTACGCGGACCGCGCCACGCTCTCGGTCACCGGCTCGGCCATGCGCACCGAGTTCGGCTTCGACGCGATCCGCATGGGCTACATCTTCTCCGCGTTCAGTTGGGCTTACGTGCTGTCGCAACTGCCGGCCGGTTGGCTGCTGGATCGCTTCGGCGCGCGGCGCGTCTACGCCGCGAGCATTTTCTTCTGGTCGCTCTTCACACTGCTGCAAAGCTCCATCGGTTTGCTGGGCAGCGCAGCGGCGGCCGTCACCGCGCTGTTCGTGCTGCGCTTCGCGATGGGCGCGGCCGAATCGCCGGCTTTTCCGGCCAATGCCAAGGTGGTGGCGAGCTGGTTCCCGACCAACGAACGCGGCACGGCGTCGGCCATTTTCAATTCGGCGCAATACTTCGCGGCGGTCGTGTTCACGCCGCTGATGGCGTGGCTCACCCACGCGTTCGGCTGGCACATGGTGTATGTCGTGATGGGCGTGACGGGCCTTCTGCTCGCGCTCGCCTGGCTGAAGATGATGAAGAACCCCGCCGACCACCCGCGTGTGTCGCGCGCCGAACTGGAGTACATCGAACAGGGTGGCGGCGTGATCAACGGGCAGAAGAAAGCCCGCGCCGCCGACAGCATCGAAAATACCGGGGGCTGGCATCTGGTTCGCCAACTGCTGGGCAATCGCATGCTGCTCGGCGTCTATCTCGCGCAGTACTGCATCAACGTGCTGACCTACTTCTTCCTCACCTGGTTTCCGATCTACCTCGTGCAGGCGCGCGGCATGACGATCCTGCAAGCGGGCCTCGTGGCTTCGCTGCCCGCGATCTGCGGATTCTCCGGCGGCGTGCTCGGCGGCATCCTGTCCGACGGGCTGATCCGGCGCGGCCATTCGCTCACGATCGCGCGCAAGGTGCCGATCGTCGGCGGCATGCTGCTGTCGGTGTGCATCATCGGCTGCAACTATGTGACGACCGATTGGGTCGTCGTCGCCCTCATGTCGCTTGCGTTCTTCGGCAAAGGCATTGGCGCGCTCGGCTGGGCCGTGGTCGCCGACACGTCGCCGAAGGAAGCGCTCGGCCTGTCCGGCGCGATCTTCAATATGTTCGGCAACGTGGCCGGCATCGTCACGCCGATCGTGATCGGCTATCTCGTGGCGAAGACCGGGTCGTTCAACGGCGCGCTGGTGTTCGTCGGCATCAACGCCCTGCTCACGGTGTTCAGCTATCTCGTGATCGTGAAAGACATCAAACGGGTCGAGTTGCGCCCGCGCTAAAGATGCGGCGCTTATCGGTGCGGTTAGCGGTGCGGTTATCGTACTTCCCTGCGGCGGCGAAACAGACGCCGCCGCAGCGCGAGACGCCCCGGACAGCACGCCGATGCCACGCCGAGCGCCGCCACGCAAAATGATTCGGCCTCTATATAATCAGTCGTCAGACGACGGTATAATGAAACGCATGAAGTGTTCGCAACTATCTGATTCAAGGGGCGTTTTCGATGGCTACACCACTGGCATCCGCAGCACCGCCACGACGCGCTCGTAATCTTGCCGAGTTCGTCGTCAGCTACGTCACCGAGCAGATTGCCTCCAACGCCCTGAAACCCGGTGACAAGCTGCCGACCGAGTCACAGCTCATGGTCACGCTGAGCGTGAGCCGCACCGTCATTCGTGAAGCGATTTCGCGCTTGCAGGCAGGCAAGATCATCGAGACGCGGCATGGCATCGGCAGTTTCGTGCTGGAGCCGCAGCGCGAAAAACTGGGTATCGACATGGTGCCCGCCACCACCTTGCGCGACGTGTTGTCGATCCTGGAACTGCGCATCAGCCTCGAAACGGAATGCGCGGGGCTCGCCGCCCAGCGCGCCAAGCCGGATGACCTCGCGCGCATGCGCACCGCGCTCGACGCGATCGAAGCCACGCGCCACAACGGGCTGGATAGCGTCGACGCCGATCTGCAGTTTCATATCTCGGTGGCGCGCGCGACCGGCAACCGTTATTTCGTCGACATCCTCACGCAAATGGGCAGCGCGCTGATTCCGCGTAACCGGCTCGATTCGGCGGGCATTGCGCGCGCGGAACCGGACGCGTATCTGTCGCTCGTGAACCTGGAACACGAAAGCATTCTCGAAGCGATCACGCGGCATGACGCGGAAGGTGCACGCGCGGCCATGCGCATGCATCTGTCCAACAGCCGCGAGCGCTTGCGGCGTGCGAACGAAGCCGCCGAGGCGAATAGCTGATCCGCTTCGTCGCCGCGAAGTCATGGCGCAGACAGTCGCCGTGAACGCAAAGAGAAATGGCCGGGGATCGAACTGACCCCGGCCATTTTTCATTTCACGCGATCACTGATCGCGGCTCACCCGGCATTCAGCTGCGCGCGATCTCGCCATCGCGGCGGCGCCACAGGTTCAGCGGGTTGCTGTCGGTCAGCGCCTCGGGCAACAGATCGGACGGGAAATCCTGGTAGCACACCGGGCGCAGGAAGCGCTCGATCGAGGTCGTGCCGACCGAAGTCGCACGGCTATCGGACGTGGCCGGGAACGGGCCGCCGTGCACCATCGCGTGCGACACCTCGACGCCCGTCGGGAACCCGTTGACCAGAATCCGGCCGGCCTTGCGCTCGAGAATCGGCACCAGCTTCCTTGCCGCCGGAACGTCGGCGCTATCCATCTGCACCGTGGCGGTCAACTGACCGGCAAAATGCTCGGCGACCGCCAGCAACTCCTGCTCGTCCTTGCAACGCACGATGGTCGAGGCCGGGCCGAACACTTCATCTTCCAGCGCCGGCGTGGCGAGGAACGTCTGTGCATCGGTTACGAACAACGCCGCGCGAGCCTGCGTCGGGCCGCTTGCTTCCACGCCGTGCGCCACGGCTTCCACGCCTTTGATCGCAGCCAGCTTGCCTTCGCCCTCTTCATAAGCAGCGTGGATGCCGGACGTCAGCATGGTTTGCGCGGGCTTGCCGCTCAGTGCGTCGGACGCGGTTGCGACAAAGCCCTTGAGCGCGTCGCTGTCCACGGCAATTGCGAGACCCGGATTGGTACAGAACTGACCGGCGCCGAGCACCAGCGAATCGACGAAGCCGCGCGCAATGCTCTCGCCGCGCTGAGCCAGCGCGTTCGGCAGAAGGAACACCGGATTGATGCTGCTCATTTCCGCATAGACGGGAATCGGTTCGGCACGCGCCGCCGCCACGCGCATCAGCGAGGTGCCGCCCGCGCGCGAACCGGTGAAACCGACCGCCTTGATCGCCGGATGCGCGACCAACGCTTCGCCAACGGAATTCCCCGCGCCGACGATCAGCGAGAACACGCCTTCGGGCAAATCCATCTCTTGCGCGACACGCTGGATCACACGGCCGACCATCTCCGAGGTGCCAAGGTGAGCGCGGTGCGCCTTCACCACTACCGGACAACCGGCCGCGAGCGCCGCCGCCGTGTCGCCGCCGGCCACCGAAAACGCGAGCGGGAAATTGCTGGCGCCGAACACCGCGACCGGGCCGAGCGGAATCTTTTGCATACGCAGGTCGGAACGCGGCAACGGCTTGCGCTCCGGCAGCGGCGAATCGAGCGTGGCGGCGAGCCACTGACCGGCGCGCACGACTTGCGCGAACAGTTTGAGCTGCCCCGTGGTGCGGCCGCGTTCGCCTTCGAGACGCGCCTTGGGCAAGCCAGACTCCTGTTGCGCCCGCTCGATCAGCGCATCGCCCAATGCCGTGATGCCGTCGGCGATGCGTTCGAGAAATTCGGCGCGCACCGTGAGCGGCAACTGGCGGTACGGATCGAAGGCCTGCCGCGCGAGTTCACAGGCCTCGCCGACGTGGGCAACCGAGCCGCTGCCGAAAACCGGCTCCGCGATGTCCGATCCCGTGGCAGGATTGAACGCATGCAATGGTTTTTCCTCGCCGCGCACCGTTTTGCGGCCGATCAGCATTTCGCCGGTAATAGACATTTCGCTTTCCTTGGATAAAGACCTAAGATATAGGTCATCCTACAACACTGCGAGGTACTCGCGCAACCGGAAACGCTTGCCCCGCAAGGAATTCGGGTTTACGTGGCCGTTACAACCGGCAAGGTCGGTGCTAATCTGAGGCCTAGACATACGACGACCTATAACTATCGTTTTGCCGTCGTCGCAGCTTGCCCGATCCATCGTCGTTCGAGGAAATCAGCCCATGCCTGCCGTCACGCCCTACCAGCCCTTACCCAATAGTTTTCGCCGAGCGGTGCGCGGCGGCGAAACCCTGATCGGCTGCTGGGCGTCGCTCGCCAGTCCGATCGTGACCGAACTGCTCGGCGTGATCGGCTTCGACTGGATGCTGCTGGACGCGGAGCACGCGCCGAACGACGTGTTGACGCTGATCCCCCAACTGATGGCGCTCAAGGACAGCGCGAGCGCGCCGGTCGTCCGGCCGCCGGCCAACGACAGCGTGTTCATCAAGCGTCTGCTCGATAGCGGCTTCTCGAATTTCCTGGTGCCGTTCGTCGACAGCGCCGAAGACGCGGCTCGCGCCGTCGCCGCCACACGCTACCCGCCGCAGGGCATTCGCGGCGTCTCGGTGAGCCAGCGCGGCAATCGCTACGCGACCGTGCCCGATTACTTCGACATTGCCAACGACAACGTCTGCGTCATCGTGCAGATCGAAAGCCGCAAGGCGGTCGAAGCGATCGACGACATTCTCGCCGTGGACGGCGTGGACGCCGTGTTCGTCGGACCATCCGACCTCGCGGCCGCCTATGGCCATATCGGCAACCCGAGTCACCCCGACGTGCAGCAGGCCATCGCGCACGTGTTCGAACGCGCGCACGCCGCGGGCAAGCCGAGCGGCATCCTCGCCCCGGTCCAGGCCGACGCGGAGCGCTACATCGCGATGGGCTGCCGCGTCGTCGCGGTGTGCGCGGACATGGGGCTGCTGAAAGGCGCCGCGCAGACGGTTCAAAAACACTTCATGCAGAAACAGGCGGGCCAGCAGTAAGCCGGCCGCCGCGACATCTCCGGAGCATTCCATGCAAAAAGCAGGCTTTATCGGACTCGGCATCATGGGCAAGCCCATGGCCGCCAACCTTCTCAAGAACGGCGTCGCGCTGGCCGCGTTCACGCGCAGCGGCGTGCCCGACGATCTCATCCAGGCGGGCGCCGTCGCGTGCGACAGTCCGGCCGCCGTCGCCGCGCATGCCGACGTGATTTTCATCATGGTGCCGGATACGCCCGATGTGGAACGCGTGCTGTTCGGCGATCAGGGTCTCGCCGGCGCGCTGCGCGCGGGGCAAACCGTCGTCGACATGAGCTCCATTTCGCCGATGGCCACGCGCGAGTTCGCGGCGCGCGTGCGCGAGCACGGGGCGGACTATATGGATGCGCCGGTGTCCGGCGGCGAAGTCGGCGCCAAGGCCGGTTCGCTGACCATCATGGTGGGCGGCGAATCGGCGACCTTCGAGAGCGTCAAGCCGCTTTTCGACATGATGGGCAAGAACGTTACGCTGATCGGCGGCGTCGGCGCGGGTCAGGTGTGCAAGGTGGCCAACCAGGTGATCGTTGCCGCGACGATCGAGGCAGTCGGCGAAGCGCTGCTGCTCGCGTCCAAAGCCGGCGTCGATCCGGCGCGCGTGCGTGAAGCGCTGATGGGCGGTTTCGCGTCCTCGCGCATTCTCGAAGTGCACGGCGAGCGCATGACCAAGCGCACCTTCGACCCGGGCTTTCGCATCGAACTGCACCAGAAGGATCTGAACCTCGCGCTCTCGACCGCGCAATCGCTCGGCGTGTCGCTACCGAATACCGCTACCTGCCAGGCGCTGTTCAATGCCTGCGTCGCGCATGGCGGCAAGGCATGGGATCACTCGGCGATGGTGCGCGCGCTCGAAATCCTCGCCAATCACGAGATCGGGCAAAAACCGGCCTAAACCGCACGTCTGTCTTTCAGGCGCCGCTGCGCTTGCCTTATGCAAATAGGCAAGCCGCAGCGGCGCATGCGCGCGTTCGCTTTCTTTTTCGCTACGCGTCAGCAAAGCTACGCCATTTCCCACCAGGAAAATTTTCTTACGAATATTAAGGATACCTTACGTTAACACAACGCCTTCGACAAGTCGTATCCACCCGAATAGCAACGACTTTTAACAACGCCCGCAAAGGGCAAGGAGACAACCGTGGCAATCATCGATAAAAACAGCGGCAAGCGTGCGATATCAGGAACGCCCGGCCGGACCGAACCGAATTCGCCCGCTCGCCGTGCCTTTATCGTGCTGGCGGGAACGTCAGCGGGCGCGACCCTGCTCGGCGGCCTATCCGCCTGCGGCGGCTCGGTCAACGGCGGCACGACCACGCCGCCTGTCGTACAGGATCCGATCTGGGGCACCTCGGGCGCCGCGACACAGATCATCGCGTCCTTGCAGGGCATTACCCAGTCGATGTTCCCGGCACGCGACTTCGTCGTCACGCAATACGGTGCCGCGCCGTGCGCCGTCGTCGCCGTGACCAATCCGTACACCGGCTCGGCATCCGTCGCGAGTCCGGGTTCGAATCTCACCAACGCCGCTGGTTCATTCGACTCCCGCCCTGCCTTTCTGGCCGCCATCCAGGCCTGCAACGCCGCCGGCGGCGGACGCGTGGTCGTGCCGGCCGGTACGTGGTATTGCGCCGGACCGATCGTCCTGCTCAGCAACGTGAACTTCCACCTCAGCGCGAATTGCACGATCTACTTCAGCCCGAACCCGGCGGACTACGCGAAGGACGGCCCGGTCGCCTGCGGCGCCAACGGCAACCTGTTCTATAGCCGCTGGCAGGCGAACGACTGCCTGAACTACGGCTCCCCCGTCTACGCGCGCAACCAGACCAACATTGCACTGACCGGCGAAGACGCGAGCTCGGTGCTCAACGGACAGGCCATGACGCCGTTCGCCGGCAGCGGCAACACCGCGACGTGCTGGTGGACCTTCAAGGGATCGAATGGTGCGTACGGGTGCGTGAATTCGTCGACACCGTCGCAGGCCTATCTCAATCCGAAGAACGTCGACCTGAAAACTGCCGCACCCGGCATTTCCGACGCGCTCTACGCGCAACTGACCAGCCCCACGACACCCTGGCAGGAGGACCAGAACTATCTGCCAGCCCTCTCGGAGGCAGGCGTGCCGATCGCGCAGCGCGTGTTCGGCGTCGGCCACTATCTGCGTCCGTGCATGGTCGAGTTCCTCGGCTGCACGAATGTGTTGATGGAGAACTACACCACCAACAACACACCGTTCTGGCAGCATCATCCGACCGATTGCAAGAACGTCGTGATTCGCGGCGTGACGACCAACAGCATTGGCCCGAATAACGACGGCTTCGACCCGGACGCGTGCAACAACGTGCTCTGCGACAGCGTGACGTTCAACACCGGCGACGACTGCATCGCGATCAAGTCGGGTAAGGATCTCGATACACAATACGGTCCCGCGCAGAATCACGTGATCCAGAACTGCACGATGAATAGCGGCCACGGCGGCATCACGCTCGGCAGTGAAATGGGCGGCGGCGTGCAGAACATCTATGCGCGCAATCTGAAGATGCTGAACCAGAACTGGGCGACCAACCCGCTGAACATCGCGATTCGTATCAAGACGAACATGAATCGCGGCGGCTTCGTGAAGAACTTCTACGTCGATACGGTCACGCTGCCCAACGGCGTCAGCCTCAAGGGCGGCGGCTACGGCAGCGCGTTGCTGAGCGGCAGCCCGATCAATGCCACGGTGCCGCTCGGCGTCGTGACGGCGACTGCCGCCAATCCGTCGGCGGCACAGGGCGGGCTGATCACGTTCGACTGCGACTATCAACCGGCCAACGACGCGATTCGCATCCGTCCGGCAGTCGTGCAGAACGTGAACATTTCGAACGTGACGGCGAGCAACGTGACGGTGGGCGGCGTGACCGGCTCGTGCTTCCAGGCGATCGTCGCTCAAGGGCCTGTCGCGTTCGACTACAACGGCGCGGCGCCGACCCCGACCATTCCGCCGATCACCGGCGTGACGATCTCGAACTGCAATCTGGGCACGGCGGTCTCGGCCGGACCCGCTAGCGCGACGACGCCCGGGCCGATCTACGCGTACAACGTCAACGGCATTACGTTGAACAACGTGGTGATCGGCGCGACGACATACAACGCGACGGTCGTCGATAAACGTTGAGCGGTAGAGGGTTGAACGGCTGGGCGAAGCGCGAGCGTCGTCCAGCCGTGAACGTTGAAGAAACGCAGTGAGCACAAGCAAAAATGGCGGCGCCAGAAAGCGCCGCCATTTTTCTATTGACCGGCGCGCTCGATCAGCGCCGGGTGTTAGTCATCCCAACATGGCCAGCATCACTTCGCGACCGCGCTCACCGGCGTCCAACGCGGCTCGGGCGTCTTGTCGGCACTCTTCGCCAGCAGGCACACCACAGCGGCCGCGATGATGTCGAACACCGCCAGCACGACGAACAGCGGGCTGTAGCCGACCTGCGTCACCAGCACGCCGAACAGCGCCGTGAACGCCGCAGCACCCAGATAGCCCGCCATGCCGCCCATGCCGGTCGCGGTGGCGACTTCATTCTTGCCGAACATATCGGACGTGATCGCGTAAAGCGCGCCCGACAAGGTCTGATGCGCAAACCCGCCGACGCACAGCAGCGCCACCGCCACATAAGGACTCGCCACCAGACCGACGCAGGCCGGCCCGATCATGCACAGCGCGCCGACCACGAACACCATCTTGCGCGACGTGAACAGCGACACCTTCGCGTACTTGTGAAACAGCGGACTGAGATAGCCGCCCAGCACGCAGCCGATATCCGCGGCCAGAAACGGCATCCACGCATACAGCGCGACTTCCTTCAGGTTCATGTGACGTTCGGTCATCATGTACAGCGGAATCCACGCGTTGAAGGTCTGCCACGCCGGTTCGGAAAGAATGCGCGGAATGCCGATCGCCCAGAAGTCGCGGCTGCCGAGCATGGCGAACCAGCTGCGCCTGGCGGCGCCGGCGTCGCTGTGCTTCGCTTCCTGGCCGCTGAGAATGTAGTCGCGCTCGGCGTCGCCCAACAGCTTCTGCTTACGCGGATGCTTGTAGAGCGCCATCCACAGCACGCTCCAGACAATGCCGGCCACGCCGACGATCACGAACGCGAGCTGCCACTCTCCGCGCAACAATGCCCAGACCACCAGCGGCGGCGCCAGCAGCGCGCCGATCGACGAGCCGATGTTGAACCAGCCGATCGCCACCGAACGCTCCTTGGCGGGGAACCACTCGCTCGTCGCCTTGACGCCGGCCGGAATGCCGGCCGCTTCCGCAACGCCGAGCAGGCCGCGGAAGAACGCGAGGCTGCGCCAGCCCGTCGACCACGCCGCCGCGGCGCACGCCAGCGACCAGGCCAGCGCGAACACCGCAAAGCCGATCTTGGTGCCCACGGTATCGAGCACAAAGCCGGCGACCGGCTGCATGAAGGCATAACAAAGTTGCCACGCCACGACCACGTGCGAATACTGCTCGGTGGTGATGTGGAGGTCCTTCATCAACGTCGGCGCCGCCACTGAGAGCGTATTGCGCGCGAGGTAATTGATGATGAGCCCGGCCGCGACCAGGCTGACCATCCACCAGCGGATACCCTTGATTTTCATTGCTGCGTCTCCTCGTAATCCTCGTCGGCTCAAACGGGCCGCGTTGCGGGATGGGCCGAGCCGTCCGGGCCCGCATCATCGCGCGAATAGTCGATACCCACAAAGCTGCCGCCCTGGAAACGCTGGCCCAGCGCGTCGAGCGGATTCGGCCGTGCAAGAATTTCTTCGGCGTAGGTTTCGGCGTTTTGCGTCGGCTGATAGCCCAGACGTGCGGCGCCGCTGTTGTCCCACCAGCTTCGCGTGTTGGCCGACACACCCCAGATGGTCAGGAAACCCACGTCCTCGGCCTCGACACAGCGGTCGAGGAAATGCAGCAGATCGCGATGCCCGAACCAGGTGCTCAGATGCCGGGGCTCGGTGGGCCGCTCGAGGCAGCTGCCGATGCGCACGCACACACTCTCGATACCGTGCTTGTCCCAGTACATTCTGGCCAGCGCTTCGCCCCACACCTTGCTCAGACCGTAGAAACCGTCCGGGCGCAGTTCGCAGTCGAGGCTGAGATGTTCGGTGACGGGATACATGCCGATGGCGTGATTCGAACTCGCGAACACGATACGCCGCACACCCTGGCGGCGCGCACCTTCATAGACTTCGACCAGCCCGCGCAGATTGTTCTCGATGATCTCCGGCAGCGGCCGCTCCACGCTCGTACCCGCGAAATGGATCAGGACATCGACACCCGCCAGCAGCCGGTCCACGACTGCCGGGTCGCGCAGGTCGCCGTGCATCACGTCCTCGCCTTCCACGAGCGGCACGAGGGCTTTCGAGCCCGCGGCCGAGCGCAACGGCGTGCCGCGCGCGATCAACGCGGCGCGTACCACCGAGCCTAGCTGGCCACCGGCTCCACTGAGAGCAATCTTCTTCATAGGGTTCCTTTACTGCGCCTTGCGCGATCGAACTCGGGGTACCGCAATCGCCTGGTCATCGGATGAACCGCTTGCCGATTTAGCGATAGTTGTACGATAACGTACTATCCGCGATGGCGAACCGGATTTCAATTAGGCACTTACCCTTATTCGATTTGATCTTCCAGTAAATTTCCTTGGGTAAACAAACATCTAGCTTCGACATATTTATGTGACATCGTATAACTTGAAGTGCGTTTTCAGCGGCAAATTCTTCAGCGTGGCGCGCGGCGGCCGGCCGACTGTCTCGGCGATTCGAAACGCGAGCGCGGACACTTGAGCAAGTATGGCGGCCTGCGGTTCCCTATGCGCAACCCTCTTCCTGCGACGCTGCTGCAGCGCGGTCGATTGCCGCAGTTGCGCAGCGTCGCGCGCCGGTCATGGCACGAGGGCATTCAGGAAAACTTGATATCCATCAACGGTTTGCCGTCTCAAAAAAGAAAATCGTCATAAAACAACGTGGTTTTTTGACGCACACCGCACCGCAGCAAAGTTTTCGTCGATCCCCTACGCTTGCGTCATCTGCCCAGCGCAGTGCGCACCGACACCGGTCGACGCGCGTAGTCCGCCCCCGCGGTCATCACGCACTTCACGCTCATGAACTCCGCTTTATCGGCATTTGATCTCGCCCGCATCCAGTTTGCGTTCACTGTCTCCTTCCACATCGTTTTTCCGGCGCTCAGCATCGGTCTCGCCAGTTTCATTGCCGTCCTCGAGTGGCGCTGGCTGAAAACCGGCAAGGCGTACTACAAAGATCTTTGCCTGTTCTGGTCGAAGATCTTCGCGGTCGCCTTCGGCATGGGCGTCGTCTCCGGCGTCGTGATGAGCTATCAGTTCGGCACCAACTGGTCGGGCTTCTCCAGTTTCGCCGGCCCCGTCACCGGACCGCTTCTCATGTACGAGGTCATGACGGCGTTCTTCCTCGAAGCGGGCTTCCTCGGCATCATGCTGTTCGGCTGGCAGCGCGTGAGCCCGCGCGCCCACTTCGGCGCCACGCTGATGGTGGCGATCGGCACGCTGATCTCGACCTTCTGGATTCTCGCCTCCAATAGCTGGATGCAAACGCCGCAAGGCTTCGAAGTCGTGAACGGCCGCGTCGTGCCGCTCGACTGGTTCAAGATCGTGTTCAATCCGTCGTTCCCGTACCGGCTCGCGCATATGGCGCTCGCGGCGTTCATCGTCGCGGCGCTGGTAGTGGCGGCGGTGGGCGCGTGGCATCTGCTGCGCGGACGGCGCGATCCCGCCGTCAAGAAGATGTTCTCGATGGCGCTGTGGCTGCTGCTGATCCTCACGCCGATCCAGGCTTTCGTCGGCGATCAGCATGGTTTGAACACGCGCGAATATCAGCCGGCCAAGATCGCGGCGATCGAAGGCCTGTGGGACACCGAAAAAGGCGGCACCGCGCTGAACCTGTTCGGCATTCCCGACATGCAGGCGGAAACCACGCGCTACGCCGTGTCGATTCCGCACCTGGGCAGCCTGATCCTTACGCATAGCTGGGACGGCGAGATTCGCGGCCTCAAGGAATTCCCGCCGCAAGACCGGCCGAACTCGACGGTGGTGTTCTGGAGCTTCCGCATCATGGCGGGCCTCGGCGTGCTGATGATCCTGATGTCGGTCGCCGCGTGGGTGCTGCGCCGCCGTGAGCGCCTGTTCGAATCGAAGTGGTTCCAGCGCGTGGCCGTGGCGATGGGGCCGACCGGCTTCATCACGCTGCTGGCCGGCTGGGTCACGACCGAAGCGGGACGTCAGCCGTGGGTGGTGTACGGGGTGATGCGCACCTCGCAGGCTGTGTCGCCGCTGACCACGCAGCAGGTCGGCATCTCGCTGATGGCCTTCGTGGTGGTCTACTTCCTCGTGTTCGGCACCGGCATCTACTACATGCTCAAGCTCATGCGCACGGGGCCCGCTCTACCGGGTCATACGCCGCACGGTGCGCCGGAGCAACGCTCACCGAACCAGACCGCGCGCCGCCCGCTCTCCGCCGCCGATCACATGATCGACGCCGCCTGACCCGCCCTGCTTCAGCAACGACTTGCGATAGAGAAAGAACATGGACGTAACCGTAGTGTGGGCCGCGATCATCGCGCTGGGCCTTTTCATGTATGTGGTGCTGGACGGCTTCGATCTGGGCATCGGCATCGTCTTCCCGTTCTTCCCCGACGAGAAGGAACGCGACCTGATGATGAACACGGTCGCGCCGGTGTGGGACGGCAACGAAACCTGGCTGGTGCTCGGCGGCGCCGGTCTGTTCGCGGTGTTTCCGGCGGTCTACTCGACCGTGCTGTCCGCGCTGTATCTGCCGCTGATCTTCATGCTCATCTGCCTGATCTTTCGCGGCGTGTCGTTCGAGATTCGCGCCAAGGCCAATCGTACGAAGCATCTGTGGGACCTGGCGTTCATCGGCGGCTCGGCGGGTGCGACGTTCTTTCAGGGCATCGCGCTGGGCGCGTTCCTGCAAGGCATTCCCGTGATCGACGGCGCCTATGCGGGCGACGCCTTCGGCTGGCTCACGCCGTTCAGTCTGCTGACGGGCCTCGGACTCGTCGTCACCTATGCGCTGCTCGGCTGCTGCTGGCTGGTGGCGAAGACCGAAGGCGATCTGCAACGCCGCCTGCATCGCGTGGTCTGGCCGCTGACGATCGTGCTGCTCGGCTTCATCGCGATGGTGAGCGTGTGGACGCCGCTGCAGGATCCGAACATCGCGCAACGCTGGTTCCATGACGGCCTCTTCTACCGTTTGCTGCCGGTGCCGTTCCTCGTGGCGGTATGCGCGTTCTTCATGCATCGCGCGGTGCGTGAGCGGCATCACAACACGCCGTTCGGACTCGCGCTGCTGCTGGTGCTGCTGGGTTATGCGGGGCTGCTGGTGAGCCTGTGGCCGTACGCGATTCCGTCGAGCATGACGCTCTGGGAAGCCGCCGCGCCGCGTTCGAGCCAGATGTTCACGCTGGTCGGCGCAGCGGTCATTCTGCCGATCATCATCGCTTATACGACGATGGGTTATTGGGTATTTCGTGGCAAGGTGCGTCATGGCGACCAACATCATTATCACTAAGCAGACAAACGCCGGGGCAAGTCATCCCGCATCGCCCGCGCCGGCGCCGGCGCGCAAGCTGCCCGGCTGGCTCTGGTTCATCGCGCTGTGGTGTTTCGGCGTAGGCTCGGCCATGTCGCTCGGTTTCGCATTCAAGATTCTGATGAATGCGACGTTATTTGCAGTCAAATAGAGACTGCTTTGACGTGATTCGATCCGGTGCGCATAACCTTCGGAATCCTGCATGGGCAGCTTCAAAAAAGGGCCATTCGGCTCGTCTACCATGCAAGCCGGAACCTATGCGCGGGAGACCTGCCTTAAACATCATGCAGTGCATCGGACCCCATGGCGATTTGACAAATAAACGGTTACACGAGCGGCACGCCGGAAGGCGCGCCGCGCCACCGGTCAGGCATATGATCGCGGGGTGGGCGGCAATGATGCGATTCACGAGGCTAGAAGTAAAACGAGACCCTATAACCGCGGCGGCCCACATCGGGCAGGCCCGACTCGCGGAGCCATCATGAAGTTTCTTGTAGCCGACGACCATGAACTGATCCGCGAGGGCGTCAAGGGTATGCTGCGCGGCCTCGATCCCGACGCCCAGTTCGACGAAGCCGATAACTGGGAGACGCTCGCGACCCTCGCGCGTCCCGACGCCGATCACGATCTTGCCATCGTCGATCTGCACATGCCGGGCATGAGCGGTGCATCGTCGCTCGAAGTGCTGCTGAAAGCGAACCCCGCGCTCCCGCTCGTCGTCCTCTCCGCCGAAGAATCACCGGATGAAATGCGCGCGGTGCTGGCCGCCGGCGCGCTCGGCTTCGTGCCGAAGCGCCAGCCCGCCAGCGTCATGCTCAAGGCAATCGAACTGGTGCTCTCGGGCGGCGCCTACGTACCCATGGAAGCGCTGAGCTTGCTGGGCTGCCGGGAAGCGCAGGCGGCGCCCGCGCACGCCGAAGCTGCCGCGGATCCGTCGCTGCCAGGCGCGGCGCCGTCTGGCGCACGCGCGCCCGGCCAGAGCAGCGCCGCACTCACGGAGCCGCTCGCGCAGATTCAGGCGTTGCAGCCGCACCAGCAGCATCTATTGGAAAATCTGTCGCCGCGCCAGCAGGACATCATGCGGCTCGTTCATCGCGGCTGGACCAACAAGATGATCGCGCGCGAGCTGGGCGTCGCGGAGGGGACGGTGAAGGTGCATCTGTCGGTGATTTTCCGGGCCCTCGGTGTGCATAACCGATCGACGGCGATCGCCGTCATCAACGGCTGGCTGGAAGCCGGGAAAACCCTGTAGAACGAGATGCGGGGCAGACGGCGTTCTCGTCGTCTGTTCTCGCCGTTTGTTCGCTTCTATTTCTGCGGTTCGCTTTGCGACGGGGTGCTTTGATACCGGGTGTTCTGGGGCTGGCTTTGCGAGCCTATTCTCGGTTCGCCTTGCGGCAGATTCTCGCCGGCCCGCATCACACCGTTCGCCGGTCGGCCGGCCGCTTCTTTGCCGAGCTCTTTGCCCGCTTCTTTGCCCGCTTCTTTGCCCGCTTCTTTGCCCGCTTCTTTTCCCGCCTCTTTACCCGGCTCCTTTCCCGCTTCTTTGCCCGGCCGATCCCCGCGCGATTCCAGCGCGGCCGACGCCCGCCCCTTATCCAGCTCCGCTTGCTGCCACAGCATCTCCAGCGTGCGCCGCAGGCGCGCCGGCGTGACCGGCTTATGAAGCACCGGAATCCCCTGCAACGCGAGCGCCGCCAGTTCCGCCGACGCCATGTCGCCCGTGATGAGCAGCGTCACCACGTTGTCGTGCCCCGCGCGCGCGAGCGCGTTGCGCACCGCAGTCAGCGCCTGTGCGCCGGTACGGTGATTCGCCAGCTGGTAATCGCACAGCACGGCATCGGGCACGAAGCCGCCTTCGAGCGCCGCGAGCGCGTCGGCCTCGTCGCGCGCGCCGAGCACGCTGCAACCCCAGCGGCCCAGCAGACTGACGAGGCCTTCGAGAATCGACGGATCGTCGTCGATGCACAGCACGCGCCGCCCTTGCGCCGACGGACCGCCGGCCACCGCTTCGTTCAGGCTAGCGACAATGCCGCCGGCATCGCCCGCCTGCACCGGGAAGCGAAACACCGAACCGCGGCCCGGGGCCGAACGCAGTTGCAGCTTGCCGCCGAGCATCTCGACCAGCCGCTTCACCGTCGGCAAGCCGAGACCGTGGCCCTGTCGCGCGTCGCGTTGCGGATTGGCGACCTGATAGAACTCCTCGAAGATGCGTTCGTGCTCCTCGACTGGAATGCCGATGCCCGAGTCGCGCACTTCGACATAGCCGCCCGCCGGCCGCCCCGCGCGGCGAACGCCCAGCCAGATCGCGCCTTCTTCGGTATAACGGACCGCGTTCGAAAGCAGATTGCTCAGTACGCGTTCGAGCAGCACGGGGTCGTCGTGCACGACCATCGTGGTCGGCGCGATGCGCAGCGCCAGCCCTTTGGCGGCGGCCTGCGGACGATACTGGCTGCCGACCCGTTCGAACAGCTCGGAGAGCCGGAAATGCAGCCGGATCACCTGCGTCACGCCGCTTTCGAGCCGCGCCAGATCGAGCACCTGGTTGAACAGCTGGTTCAGCGCCTCGACGTTGTAGACGATGTGCTCGGCGGTCTTCGCGTGCTGCGCGGGGGTTGCCGCCGCGTCGTTCAGCGATGCCGCGAGCAGGCCGATGGCATGCAGCGGCTGACGCAAGTCGTGACTGGCAGCCGCAAAAAAGCGTGTTTTGGCCAGGCTCGCTTCTTCGGCCACGCGTTTTTGCGCGGCCAGCGACTCCGCCAGATATTGCTGGTCGACGCGCGCCTGCACGACCTGCTGGAACAGCTTGCGATAACTCAGCGCATAGACGTTGATCGCGCAAAAGAAAAACGCGAGGACGATCGCGAGAATCGTGCGGTCGAACGTGTGCGTACCGAAATGCATGACGATCGACGGAAACAGCAGAAAAGGAATCGCGGTCGAGAAATTCAGCAGGTCGAAGCCATTCGACATGAACACGCCCGCGGCGAGCGTCACGAGCATGACGGTGTGCAGCAGCGGCAAGTCGGTTTGCGGGCTCTGGAACGCGAACCACACCGCGATGCCCGGCGCGCTGTACAGCAACACGCCGCGGAGCGCATGCAGATAGATCCAGCCGCGCGGCGAGACGAGCGACGGATAGCGGCGGTTGCAAATCCATAGCGCGAGGCTGCCGCAATTGGCTGCCGCATAGAAACCGAAACACGCGATAAACAGCGGCGGCGACGGTATCTTCGGCCAGTAGATCGCCACCAGCACCGCGATCGAAAACCAGTGCGAAAAGAAGGCGATCGGATCTTGCGCGTATAACACGCGCACCAGATCTTCGTCGATGGCACGCTGGATCGGGTCAGCCCGCATTCCGCGGTCTCCTTGTGTCGATCGTATCGATCTTATCGATCGGAGCCAGCGCTTTAGCGCCTACTCTGGTCCATGCACGGTACCGGGCACGGCACGTTCGGTGAGGTCGCCTGAAAGCGCGGCGACGCGGGTGGCGCGGACCTGGCTGCGACCGCATCGGTTACGGCGTGGCTTTGCGTGCGCGATGCAACTGCGCTGCGGCAGTGCGATGCGATCTTCCCGTGCAAGCGGCTTCTCTTCAGACGAATAAGATGCGCTTTGCCGGATGGTTTACCCGGCAGTTTACCCATCAGCTACCACTTAATCCATATAGGCGAAGCCGCCGTTGGAAACCATACTGAATTCACATTCTCCAGCGCGGCTTCAAAGCTTCATCATCCACACCCCGCCTGCAGTTCAGGCTCACCGCGCTCCTTGGCCTTACCCCTTCTGGAGGTTTTTCATGGGCGCAGTTCCGAGCCACGAGTTCGTCCGCAATCTCGACGATGCCATCCTGCCGGATTTGTGGCGCCGGCGTACCCGGTTGTCCGGCGACGAAATGGTGTCGATGGTCGAACTGGTCAAGCGGGCGTTGCGAACCTATCACCCGCTCGAATTGCAGGCGCTCGGCGAGGACAAGGAAGAACTGGTCGCCCAGTTCATCTACGCGAAAGTCCTGCGCCTCGCGCCAGGCCATACGGAAACCCGCGCCTGCGCCGACAGCGCGCCGTCCAACGGCTACGCCCTGTGCGCGTATTTCCGCCGCTACCTGATCGACTGCCTGCGCAGCGCCGGCCACCAGCGCAACGTATCGATGGAAAACGAAGGCATGGCGCAGGAAATCGATCTTCATGCGCAAGCGCTGGAAGACCCGGTGGAAAGCGTGCTGCTGCAATACGGCCTCGACGAGCAGCGCGTGCGGCTCTCGGCGCGTGCCTTTATCGAGAGCCTCGACGAGCCGGAGCGAATCGTGCTGGCCGGCAGCCTCGGCTGGTGCTCGGAAGGAAAAGGCGGGTTGTCGGCAGTCGCTGCGCAGCATCGGGTGCCCTCGTATCACTATCGCGCCGTCAAACTCGGCGTCACCATGAAGAAGACGGCGGGCGCCGAGGATTTTTCCAACACCAAGATCGGCCGCTGGCTCACGGACGAACTCGGCATTGACATCGACATCGATAATCGCCCGGCCATTCTGCTTGCGCTGAACCTGCTCGCCGCCGAATCGAGCGACAGCGAAATGAATGAAGCAGCCGCCTAACAGCGAACGCTCAGGCGAGTCCCGGCCACTCGCACCGGCTCGCGATGCCGCGGACGTGGCACACCGGAGCCGTGCGCCCCACACGATGCGCCTTTTTTTGTGAGCGCGCACCGCCTAGGATAAAAAAGCCGTCGCCGCACGCCGTCTTGCTTCCGAAGTCCTGGTTGTCTTTCCCCGCACTCATTCCAGACGAGGTGGTCGTGATGAACCGCTTATCGAGCGCCGTGACCGCTATTCAATCGCACTACGACGTGGTCGTGGTGGGTTCCGGCTACGGCGGCGCGATCGCCGCATGCCGCATGGCGCGCGCCGGACGCCGCGTGTGCGTGCTCGAACGCGGGCGCGAATTCATGGCGGGCGAATTCCCTCGCACGCCGTTTCAGGGCGCCGCGCAAGTGCAATACAACACGGCGGTAGCCCATATCGGCTCCCCGCTGGCACTGCTCGAAGTGCACGTGAACGAAGACGTGAACGCGGTAGTCGGCTGCGGTCTGGGCGGCACCTCGCTGATCAACGCGAATGTCGCACTCGAAGCCGACCCGCGCCTGTGGGACGACGAACGCTGGCCGGCCGCGCTGCGCGCCGACAAGGCGGCCCGCGACAAGGGCTACGCGCTCGCCCGCGCGATGCTGCAACCGTCGCCCGTGCCGAAGGATTACCCGACGCTGCCGAAACTGCAGGCGCTCGAAACGTCGGCGCAGGCGCTCGGCATGGAAGACCGCTTTACGCGCCCGGATATCACCGTCACCTTCGAGGACCGCGTGAATGCCGCGGGCGTCGAGCAGAAGGCGTGCGTCGGCTGCGGCGATTGCAATTCGGGTTGCAACTACGACGCGAAGAATTCCACCCACATGAACTATCTGCCCGACGCCGTGGCGCACGGCGCGCAGATTTTCACCGGAGCCGCCGTCCACTCCGTTCGGCGCGACGCGGCCACGCAAAAATGGATCGTCGGCTATCAACTGGTGAGCCTCGGCCGCGAAAGCTATGGCGCCCCGGACCTGTTCGTGAGCGCCGATATCGTCATCGTGTCGGCCGGCACGATCGGTTCGACCGCGTTGCTGCTGCGCTCGCGCAATCAGGGGTTGAGCGTCTCCGGCATGCTCGGCAAACACTTCACCGGCAATGGCGACGTGCTCGCCTTTGCGTACAACACCGACCCCGTGATCAACGGCGTGGGCTGGGGCGCGCACGAGAAGGGCGAAATCCCGCCGGTCGGGCCGACCATTACCGGCCTCATCGATCATCGCAATACGGGCAACGTCAAGGACGGCTACGTGATCGAGGAAGGCTCGCTGGCCGGACCGGTGGGCGCGGCGCTCGTCGGCCTGCTCGGCGCCGCCGCGCCGCTGGAGGGTGTGGATGTCGCGCCGCGCTCGCTCGCGGACCAACTCGCCTACGACGCCCGCGTGTCCGAAAGCTTTCTGCGCGGCCCCTATCACGGCGCGCTCAATCACACGCAAAGCTACCTCGTCATGGCGCATGACGACGAAAACGGCCAGATCGACGTGGACGACAAAGGCCAGCCGCGCATCGTGTGGGAGAACGCCGGCAAGCAGCCGATCTTCCAGGTGGTCGAGGCAGCGCTCAAGCAGGCGACCGTGCCGCTCGGCGGCAAATACCTGCGCAATCCGATTTCCACTGAAATTGTCGGCAACCGCACCGTTACCGTGCATCCGCTCGGCGGCTGCGGCATGGGCGAGGATGCGGAGCGCGGCGTGGTCGACCATATGGGCCGCGTGTTCAGCGGAGCGACGGGCAACGCGGTGCACGACGGTCTCTACGTAATGGACGGCGCCGTCATGCCGATGTCGCTCGGCGTCAATCCGCTCCTCACCATTTCCGCGCTGGCCGAACGCAATTGCGAACTGCTGCTGGCTACGCATCCGGTGACGGCCGCCTCGTCTGCCGGTGCAGCGGCGACGCCGAGCTTACCGCCTGCACCGACACCCGAACTCGCGTCCTCGTCGTTGACGCCCTCCTCGCCGCAGAAGATCGGCCTGCAATTCACCGAAACGATGATCGGCACCTACACGCCGGTCGTGGCGGGCGAAGCCGCCACGAGTCCGATGGAGTTCACGCTGACCGTCGAATCGGAAGATCTCGCCGATATGCTCAGCAATCCGCAGCATCTGGCGCGAACCGCGGGTACGCTGACCTGCCCTGCGCTCTCCGCGCAGCCGATGACGATCTCCAACGGCACCTTCAATCTGTTCGTGGTCGACGCGTCCGACGTGGACGAGCGCAACATGAATTACCGCATGACGCTCAATTCCACCGAAGGCAAGACGTATTATCTGAGCGGACAAAAGATCATCACCCGTACCTCGCCGATCAATTTGTGGGAGCAGACCAACACGCTATACGCGGAGATTCGCGAATCGGCGCAAGCGGACGCGCCGCTGATCGGCAAGGCAACACTGATCATCACGCCCGAAAATTTCCTCAAGCAGCAACGCACGCTGGAAGTCACCCATGCGCCCGACCTGAAGACGCGCCTCGAATGGACCCTGAAATTCGGCAAGTTTTTCGCGGGTGTGCTGTTCACCGAATATGGCGGCGTGGCCGCGCCCTTGCAGTACTTCAACCCGAATGCAGAACCGCGCCTGAAACGTGCGTTGCGCGCGCCGGTGCCGCAGGTCTTCTTCTTCGACACGCCCGATGGAACGAAGCTGAGACTCACGCGTTACCTCGACCCCGCGAACAAAGCGGCGCGCCCGGTGCTGCTGATTCACGGTTCGGGTGTATCGAGCCGCATCTATTCCACCGACCTGATCGCGACCAACATGGTCGAGTATCTTTGCGCATCAGGCTACGACGTGTGGCTCGTCGATCTGCGCGTCAGCATCGAAATGCCGAGCGTGCTCGTGCCGACCAACGTCGACAAGGTGGCGCGCGAAGACATTCCGGCCGCGGTTGCCAAAATCCGCGAGTTGACCGGCGCCCCGGAGATTCAGGCACTAGGGCACTGCCTGGGTGGATTGGCGTTGAGCATGTCGCTGCTGTATGGACTCGAAGGGGTGCGTTCGGCGGTCATCTCGCAGGTGTCGACTCACCCGGTGCCGGGCACGCTACAGAAGCTCAAGGCCGGCCTGCATATCCCCGACATCATGAAACACCTCGGCGTGCTCGACCTGACCGCCTATACGGAACACAAGTCGTGGCCCCACAATCTGCTCGATGAGGCGCTCAAGTTCTACCCGCTCGATCACGACGAGGGTTGCGGCAATCCGATCTGCCACCGCGCGACGTTCCTGTACGGCCTGCTCTACGAACATGCACAACTGAACGAGACGCTGCATGCGAATCTGCAGGAATTGCTTGGCGTGCATGACGTCGAGGTATTCAAGCACCTGGCCACCATGGTGCGGGCCGGCAAAGTGGTCGATGCCGCCGGCAAGGATGTCTATCTGACAGGCGCGGACGGCATGAAAGGGCTGGAAGGCATGCGCCGGCCGATCGGCTTCATTCACGGCGATAGAAACGAAACCTATCTGCCGAAAAGCACGCTGCTCACCTACGAGATGCTGACCGGGCACTTCCCCGAGCAGCCTTACGAGCGGCACATCATTCCGGGCTATGGCCACATCGACTGTATCTTCGGCAAGAACGCCGCCGTGGATGTCTATCCGGTGATCGCGAAGTACCTGGGCGCGCATTGACTCAGGGCGAGCACGCCTACGCTCACGCGTCTCACGCGCCGTCACGCTTCTCGCGCGTGACGGCGCAGCCCGCTCAGAACAGCTTGCCCGGATTCAGAATACCGTGCGGGTCAAGCGCATGCTTGATCGCGGCCATCGCGGCCAACTCGGCCGGCGAGCGCGAGATCGGCAGGAACTCGCGCTTGAGCAGACCAATGCCGTGTTCGGCCGACACCGAACCATGCAGCGGCCCGAGCATGTCGTAGACGAACGCGTACACCGCGTGATGATCGACGCCGGGGATCGAATGGCCGTCCACCGTGACATGCAGATTCGAATCGCCGATATGCCCGAAGAAATACGAGGCATTGCCCGGCCAGCGCTGATCGAGCGCCGCGCGGCAGCGGTCGACGAAAACGCCGATCTCCCCGATCGGCAAGCTCACGTCGAAGTTGATCGCGTCGAGCCGCACCGGAAACTCCGCGGTGCATTCGCGAATCGCCCAAAGCGCGCGCACGTCGGCCACCGACTGCGCGATCACAGCGTCGCGGATCGCGCCCGCTTCGAGGGCTTCTGTCAGCGCGGCGGAAAACCGTTCGCCGCCATCGCCCGCATCGAAGCTCGCGTGTTCGATCAATGCATAGAGCGGGTGCGCTTCGGCGAACGGCGAACGCGTGCCGGTCAGCTTCACGCCGAAGTCGTAGAAGTCCGGCCACATGATTTCAAACGCGCCGATGTCGTTGCCAAATCGCGTGGACAAGCGGCGCAGCAGATTCACGGCGGCATCGTAGCCATCGAGTGCGACCAGCGCGGTGTGGCGCGCGGCGCGTGGCGGATGAAGCCGCAGCACCGCACGCGTGATCACGCCGAGCGTACCCTCCGAGCCGATGAACCAGTGCTTGAGGTCATAGCCGGTGTTGTTCTTCACCATCTTGCCAAGTGACGTCAGCACGTCGCCATTGGCCAGCACGACTTCGAGGCCGAGCACCTGGTCGCGCGCGGTGCCCGACTGGATCACCCGGTTGCCGCCCGCGTTGGTCGCGAGATTGCCGCCGATCTGGCAGGACCCGCGCGCGCCGAGATCGAGCGCGAGTTCGAAGCCGGCTTGCGCGGCGGCTTCCTGCGCGGCTTGCAAGGTCGTGCCGGCGCGCACGGTCAGCGTGGCCGACGCGGCATCCACTTCCTCGACGCCGGCCATCCGTTCGAGCGACAACGCAATATCCGTGGCACGCGCAATCGCGCCGCCCGCAAGGCCGGTCATGCCACCTTGCGGCACCACCGGCTGGTGAGCCGCGTGACAGATCGACAGCGCACGCGCAACCTGCTCGGTGGTGCGCGGCAGGAGCAACGCCGCGGGCCGCGTCGGATCGTGGCGTGTCCAGTCGGTCATCGCGCGTTCGCCGATCTGCTCGCCCACGCGCACGCTGTCTTCACCGAGCGCGGCGCGCAGCGCGGCGAATGTCGCGGAAAGCGGCGCTGTGTGACCCGCCGTGCTGTTGTCTGTCATGCAGTGGTTCCTTGCGCGCCTTCAGCGGCGCGTTTCTTCCGATAGCCCATCGAGTCGTTGATACGCCCGAGAATATAGTCGCCCGCGGCGACCGGCTGATACTTGAGGTCCGCTTCGTTCGTACCGAGATCGCGCGGATCGACCATCGCGCCGTAAGTCGGATCATAAAACGTCGCGATCGAATAGCGCTCGCGACCCGACGCATTGATCACGCGATGCAGCGTGGAACGGAAGCGGTCGTTGGTCCAGCGCGCGAGTAGATCGCCTACGTTGACCACGAAGCTGCCTTCGACCGGCGGCGCGTCCACCCACGTATTGTTGGCGATTTCGCGCACCTGCAGGCCGCCCACCTGATCCTGCCACAACAAGGTGATGCAGCCGTAGTCGGTATGCGGCGCGACGCCGAACTGATCGTCGTCCGATTGGGGCGGCTGCGGCGGATAGTAGACCATCTGCGTGCGCTGCATCCGCTTGGTATATCGCGGCGCGAAAAAATGTTCGTCGACGCCGAGGCTCACCGCCACCGCGCGCAGCAGATCCGCGCCGCACGCCGCGACCGCTTCGTAGTAGCCATATAGCGCGGGACGCAACTCCGGCATGAAGTCCGGCCAGTTATTCGGCCCACGCAGCGCCTGACCTGCCAGCACGTCCGGGTCGTCTTCCGGCAATTCGAGGCCAATGCTGAAGAACTCCTTGTAGTCGGGACGCTTGGCCTCGTACATGGTCGCGTCGCCGAGCGCATTGAAGCCGCGATGCCGTTCATTAACCGCCGCGCGCCGCTTGGTCTCCACCGGAAACGCGAAGAAGCGGCGCGCCGCCTGCGCAGCGGCATCGATCGAGTCTTGCGGCACGCCATGATTGACGATGTAGAAGAAGCCGATCGTCGTGCACGCTTCACGGATTTCCTGTGCGACGCGCTGCAAAGCCTGCGGGTCGCCCGCGCGAACGCCGGCGAGATCGATGATCGGAATGCGGGTCACGGGCATCGCGCTGCTCCTGATGGGCGGATCGAATCGACTGATGAAAAAACCACATGAAAGCGCATGAATCGTCTACGGGAAGACCTCGTTCCGCCTCACGCATTGCAGTTGTATATACCGCCAAAAGCACACCCGCAAGCTGCTTCGCACCGCTTCATATAAGGGCTTTTCTCTACTCGAGTGTTTATTTTTTTCGCGGGAAAACCGCGGTATATACTGCCTCGCATGACTCGCGCCGAACCCGTTTCGTGCACCACCTTCGCGCGACACCGCTTTGCCAACCGGAGAATCCCATGAGCATCCTTGCAGGCTGGAAGTGTCGTTTGGTCATGCTGGCGTTATGCGCGGCAAGCGTCACCGCCCACGCGGAAGATCAACTCGCCAAAGTGAAGAAAGCCGGCGAACTGGTGGTCGGCACCGAGATGCAGTTCGCGCCCTTCGACTTCCTCGAAAACGGTCAGCAAGCGGGCTTCAACAAGGATCTGTTCGCCGAGGTCGGCAAGGAAATGGGCGTGAAGGTGCGCTTTATCGACTTGCCCTGGCCGAGCGTGCTGCCGGGTCTTGAAGCGGGCAAGTTCGACATGGTGGGCGGCCCGCTGACCGTCACCAAGGCGCGCATGGAGCGCTACACCTACACGCTGCCGATCGCGGACGCAACGGATGCGCTGCTCAAACGCGCGAACGATTCGTCGCTCAAGCAATCGTCGGATATCGCGGGCAAGACGGTGGGCGCCGGCAAGGGCTCGGCGCAGCTCGACCAGTTGAAGGCCTACGTCGCCACGCTGCCGAAACCGCCTGAAATCCGCGAATACGTCGACAACAATCAGGCTTACGCCGATCTCGCCGCGGGCCGGATCGTGGCGGTCGCGAACTCCATGACCAACATTGCGTATGTGGCGAAGCAGCGCCCGGAAACGTTCGCCGTGGTGCAGCCCCCGTTCGGCGCCAAGGTGTATTTCGCGTACTGCCTGCGTAAAGACGCGGACAGCAAGCCGCTCGCCGATGCGTTCAACGCCGCGCTCGTGAAAATGCACAACGACGGACGCCTCGCCACCTTGCAGAAGAAATGGTTCGGTGTCGCCATGGATGCGCCGACAACCATGCCCGCGCCGAACTATTGATCGCCTCACGCTTTGCCTGGCTCACGTGCCGATTTCGATGCACGTGTCGTGATGCAAGCGATGCGGACCGCGCCCCGGGCCGCATCGCGTTTCCCGTTCTAGCGAGTGCGACGCTTATGTTCAGCACGACCGTCTTCCTCCAGGGCTTGCCGCTGCTGCTGCATGCGGCGCTCGCCACCATCGGCATTTCGCTGACGGGTCTGCTGATCGGCTTCTTCGTGGCGATCGGTGTGTGCGCGGCGCGCCTCTCGCCGAATCGCGCGGCGCGCATGTTCGGCGGCGCCTATGTGTTCTTCTTTCGCGGCGTGCCGATGCTGGTGCAACTGCTGCTGGTGTACTACCTGCTGCCGTTCGCGGGCATCAACGTGTCGCCCGTCGTCGCGGCGATCAGCGCTGTGTCGCTGTGCTCCGCGTCCTATATCGCCGAGATTCTGCGCGGCGGTTTTCTCAGCATTCCGCCGGGCCATCTCGAAGCCGCCCGCATGCTCGGCCTCTCGCCATTCGACATGCTGCGACGCATTCTCGTGCCGCAAGCGTTCCGCTTGACGCTGCCGTCGCTCGTCAATGAAATGGTGCTGCTCATCAAGGCTTCCTCGCTGATCTCGGTGGTGGGCGTGGCCGAACTGACGCGCACCGCGCAGAACATCGCCGCCAGCACGTATCGGCCGCTGGAAGCCTATCTTGCCGCAGGGCTGATCTACTTCGTGATCTGCGGCGCGCTCGCGCTCGTCGCACACGCCGCCGAATACCGCTTGCAGCACGCCTGAGCGGCCCAGCGTTCGACCTCGAATCCACGCCATGCAAAAGCTCGATCCCACCGTCATCACGCACAACCTGCAGCCGATCGCCGCGGGCCTCGCCACGACGCTCGGCACCTGGGCTGCGGGCGTCGCGATCGGCATCGTGATCGGCTTTCTGATCGCCGTGCTGCAACTCTTCTGCGGGCGCTGGGTGCGCGGCGTATTGCGCGTCTATATCGAACTGTTTCGCGGCACGCCGTTTCTCGTGCAGCTCTTTTTGCTGTATTACGGCGGCCCGTCCTTCGGCCTCACGTTGGAACCGATGACCGCGGGTGTGCTCGGTTTGGGCCTATACGGCAGCGCCTATTTCGCCGAAGCCTTCCGCTCCGGTTTCCAGTCGGTGCCGCCAGGCCATCTCGAAGCGGCGTCGTGCCTGGGCCTCACACGCTGGCAGGCGGTCATGCGCGTTCAGGTGCCGCAAATGCTCGTGCTGATCGTGCCTGCATTGACTAATCTGATCATCGTGCTGAGCAAGGAAACGGCCGTGCTGTCCATCGTCACCGTGCCTGAACTCACGTTCGTGCTGACCGGTATCGGCTCGGCGACCTTTGCCTTCGTCGAAACGCTGCTCGTGCTGTGCGTGTGCTATCTCGCGCTGGTCGAACTGACTTCGCGCGCGGGCATGTGGGCTGAAACCCGCATCGCACGCTTCATGGCATGAACGGAAACGGAACCCTCCTATGAACGCCATCGCCGACATGCCCTCCTCCGCGCCTACTGCCAACATCGAAGCATCGCCCGGTGCGCCGTTGATCGAAGTGCGCGACCTGCGCAAACGCTTCGGTGAAGTCGAAGTGTTGCGCGGTGTCGATCTCGAGATCGCGCGCTCGGAAGTGGTGTGCATCATCGGCCCGTCCGGTTCGGGCAAGAGCACGCTGTTGCGCTGCCTCGCCGCACTCGAAACCTACGATCAGGGCGACGTGCGCATCGAAGGCGAGCTGCTCGGTTACAGCGAGCGCAACGGCAAACGCGTGCGTGCGTCGCAAAGCGAGATCAATCGCGTGCGGCGCAACGTCGGCATGGTGTTTCAGCAGTTCAATCTGTGGCCGCACATGACGGCGCTCGGCAATGTGATGGAATCCCTGCTGCGCGTTCGCCATCTGTCGCGCGACGAAGCGCGCCGCCGCGCCAACGCCATGCTCGAAACAGTCGGCCTCGCGCACAAGGGCGACGCGTATCCGGCCAAACTCTCGGGCGGCCAGCAGCAGCGCGTGGCGATTGCGCGAGCGCTCGCCATGGAGCCGCACATCATGCTATTTGACGAGCCGACCTCGGCGCTCGATCCGGAACTGGTCGGCGAAGTGCTGCAAGTGATGAAACAGCTCGCGCGCGACGGCATGACGATGGCCGTGGTCACGCACGAAATGGGTTTCGCCGCGCAGGTCGCGGACAAAGTCATGTTCATCGATCAAGGCCGTATCGCCGTGCAAGGCAAACCGCGCGATGTCTTTCACGATGCCGGACAGCCGCGCTTGCGGCAGTTCCTGCAAAACTACTTCGACCGCAACGCTTTCTGGGCGCGCGGCGCCGACGAGGCGCAGCCGCTATGAGCGCCCACCGCTTTCCGCCTGCCTCACGCGGACACTGACGCCAAGGCCGCCGATGTCCTCCACCGTTCGCAGCCGCGCTCACGACAAGCCGCTTTCCGCCGCGGCCCTGAAAGCCGCGCGCGCCGCGGCCGAGGCACCCGCCGCGCGCTACGAACAGGTCAAGAGCCATATCCGCCACATCATCGAATCGGGCGAACGCCAGGCGGGCGACCGTTTGCCGTCCGAACTCGATCTGGTCGCGACACTCGGCGTGTCGCGCATGACGGTCAATCGTGCGCTGCGCGAGCTCGCCGAAGAGGGACTGGTGACGCGCGTTTCCGGTGTCGGCACCTTCGTCGCGCAAAGCAAGCCGCAATCCACGCTGCTGATGATCGCCCATATCGGCGACGAGATCCGCTCACGCGGCCACGAATATCGCTACGACACGGTGCTGCTGCAACGCGAAACGGCTTCAGTGATGGTGTCGAACGCGCTGGGGCTGGCGCCGGGTGCGTCGGTGTTTCATGTGATCTGCGTGCATCGGGAGAACGGCTTGCCGGTGCAACTGGAGGATCGCTATGTGAACCCGGCTATCGCGCCGGACTTTCTACAGCAGGATTTTTCGGCGATCAGGCCGTCGGAATATCTGTTCGAGATCGTGCCCGCGCACGACGTCGAACACATAGTCGACGCGGGGCTGCCCACGCGCGCCGAAGCCGACCTGCTCGAAATCCGCGCCGAGGAACCGTGTCTCACGCTGATGCGCCGCACGTGGACGAGCGGCGTAGCGGTCACGTTCGCGCGTTTCGTGCACCCCGGCTCGCGCTACCGGCTGGGCTGCCGTTTCTCGCCGGATCTGTCGCAACGCCAGGGTTGAAACCGCGCTCTGAGTCGAGCCGCGCTAGACGTTGCCCGCCAGATGAAAACGCGACGCCGGGTGCCACAACCGCACCGACGTCGCCACATCGTCACCTACCCATGTGCGACGCCAGAGTTGCAGGCACGGCTCGCCGATATCCATCATCAGATGCCGCCGCACATGGGCGTCGGGCTTCTGCGCGTAAATGCGGAACTCCGCGCGCTGGATCGGCGCGAGCCGCACCATGTAGTGATTCGGCGTCTCGATCGTAAAGTCCTGCTGCAGGTAGTCGGGAAACACCTTCGGGTTGACGTAGCGGTCCTCGTACTGGATCGGCTCGCCCTCCTCGCTATGCACGATGCACGAGTGAAACGCCGGCCCGCTGGCGAGACCGAGCGCTTCGAGCGCGTGCGGGTCGTCGCTCGGTTCCAGCGTCAGCACGCGCGCCGAATGGCGGTGGCCGCGCGCGGCGATTTCGTCGGCGATATTGCGGATTTCCAGCACGGTCGATTCGTAGCGCTGCGGCGCGACGAAGGTGCCCGAGCCTTGCACGCGCGTGAGCACGCGTTCGGTCGTCAATTCGCGCAGCGCGCGCGACACCGTCATGCGCGCGACGCCGAATTCCTTGACCAGTTCCGTTTCAGAAGGAATCAGTCCGCCGGGCTTCCAGTCCCCTTCGCTGATGCGGCGGATGACGTAGCGTTTGATCTGCTCGTAAGCGGGCATCGCTTTCGCGGGGGTCTCCCGTTTGCTATCGGGGCAGCCCTGCGTCTCTGCGCTTCGCGCGTTTGTAGTTGTGTTCACTCCGACCTCGTGGGTGGTACGCGGGTTCTACCTGGTTGGTACACCTCGACCGGCGCGCCGGCGGGTAAGCCCGCGCACCGGCACTGTTTCCATCATGCCATGTGCGCGGCGGCGTGCCCGTCGTTGACGGCGATACTCGCGGCGGCGCGAACGTGGCCCGCGCCCGCCTGATTCGTGACCGTTGCGGGCCTCGCCAGCTCGGTGCCGTCGACGGACGTATCCGGCCGAGGGCCAATGTTACCAGGGTTCGGCAACGGCGGCGGCGCCTCATCGGCGATCATGCGAAAGGCGATGCTCATGTCGTCCGCGAGCGGACGGTCGTCGCGGTACGCCGGCACGACACAGCGTACGCGCTGCCAGAGCGCTTCAGTATGCGGCGCGCGCGGCGCGTCGATACTTTGCAGGTCGTAGGCCTGCGCGGCCGCCAGCAATTCGATCGCGAGGATGCGCCCGGCGTTGTCGATGATTTCCAGCGCCTTCAGCGCGGCCGGCGTGGCGTGGCACAGGTGGTCTTCCTGCAAGCCCGACGTGATGCCGCCGTCGAGACTTGCGGGCAGCGCGAGACGCCGGTTCTGCGCGACCAGCGAGGCCGCGGTGTACTGCGCGATCATGAAGCCGGAACAGGTGCCGCCCGGCTCGGCGAGAAACGCCGGCAGGCCGCTGACCAGCGGATTGACGAGGCGGTCGAGGCGCCGCTCGGCCATCGCGGCGACTTGTGCGATCGCGGTGGCGAGACTGTCCATCGCCAGCGCGATCGAAGCGCCCACCGCGTGCGCCTGCGAATACACGCGCGGGTCTTCCGGCGTGCCGGCGACGATCGGGTTGTCGGTAATCGATGCGAGTTCACGATTGACCACGTCGGCGGTCGCGGTGAGCACGTCGCGCGCGGCGCCATGCACGTGCGGAATGGTCCGCATGCTCAGCGGGTCCTGCGTGCGGTGGCCGACCACCGCCGCGAGAATGCCGCTGTCGGCCAGTGCGGTGCGCATCCGCTCGCCGACCAGGTTCAAGCCCGGCGAAATACGCAATGCCAGCGAATCTTCATCGAAAGCCGCGAGCTGGCCGCGCAAATTCTCGAAGCTCATCGCGGCGACCATGTCGGTCCAGTCGAGCAGGCGTTCGGCCCGCGCGAGCGCCAATGCCGCAAGGCCCGTGACGCACGGCGTGCCGTTGATCAGGCTCAAGCCTTCTTTCGCTTCGAGCACCAGCGGTTCGAGCCCGAGCCGTTGCAGCGCGTCGCGTCCTTTGAGCCGCTCGCCGCGAAAACGCGCGTAACCCTCGCCGATGCAAACAAGTGCGATATGCGCCATGTGGCTCAGATAACCGACCGAGCCGAACGCGGGCACTTCCGGCAAGCAATCCGCGTCGAGCAGCGCCACCAGCTGGTCGGCGACTTCGAGCCGAATCCCCGAATGGCCGTGCGCGAAGTTGTTGACGGCCGCGGCCATGATCGCGCGCGTTTCGGCGACACCGAGCGGCGCGCCGACGCCGACCGCGTGGCTCATCAGAATGTTGCGCGACAACGTGCGTTGTTCGGACGGCGAGACGATCACGTCGCACAACGCGCCTACGCCGGTATTCACGCCATACGCGCGAATCCCGCGCTCGACGATCTGTTCGACGAGCACGCGCGCCGCCGCGATGCGCGCGCGGGCGTCGGCGGAAAGCTCGAGCGGCTCGCCGGCGGCAACCGCTGCCACCTGAGCCCAGTCGAGAGGACGATTGGAACGGATTACGGCCATGTCAGCGCTCTACTTGGAAATTACCTGGTGATACTGATCAGTTCGTGGTGCGGTCCTGATGGCTCGAAACGAATTGCCTGAAGCGATCCGACTTGCATTCGACGAACACTTCGTCGGGCGTGCCGTCGGCTTCAACTTGCCCCTGATGCAGGAACAGCACGCGATTGGACACATGGCGCGCGAAACCCATCTCGTGCGTGACGACCAGCATGGTGCGGCCCTCTTCAGCGAGCGAGCGCATCACGCGCAGCACCTCGCCCACCAGTTCGGGATCGAGCGCCGAGGTCGGCTCGTCGAACAGCATGACTTTCGGATGCATCGCCAACGCGCGCGCAATCGCCACGCGCTGCTGCTGCCCGCCTGAAAGATGCGCGGGATAGTGGCCGCGCTTTTCCGCAAGGCCGACTTTCGCCAGCAGGGCCTCCGCCTCTTCCACCGACTCGGCACGGCTGCGCTTTTGCACGCGCATCGGCCCTTCGATCAGATTTTCCAGCACCGTCATATGCGACCAGAGATTGAAATTCTGGAACACCATGCCCAGCTGTGAGCGCACCCGGTCCACCTGGCGGCGGTCGCTCGGCTGCAGCTTGCCGTCGCTGCGGCGCTTCATTTTCAATTCTTCGCCGGCGAGGGCGACCGAGCCGTCATCGGGTGTTTCGAGCAGATTCAGGCAGCGCAGAAAGGTGCTTTTGCCCGAGCCGCTCGCGCCGAGAATCGAGATCACATCGCCCTGGTGGGCGTCGAGTGAAATGCCCTTGAGCACATGGTGATCGCCGAACGATTTATGAATGTTCTTGACCGACAGTGCAACGGGTGCCGTAGCGTTCATGGGATTCTCCAGATTCATCCAGGATGGGCGGCCGTTCAAGGCGCGGCGCGACGCGCTTCGGTGGTGCTGGAAACTTTGCGGCTCACGGCGGCCTGCGGGCGCGCAGCTCGCAGGTGGCGCGACAGACGCGTTTCGAGCAGGCCGAGCAGCCGCACGATGACAAAATTCAGGAACAGGTAGATCAGCGCGGCGCAGATGAAGACTTCCGTCGTGCGATAGGTTTGCTGAATGATCTGCTGCGCGACGCCGGTCACTTCCCACACGGTGACGAGACTCGCGAGCGCGGTCGACTTGACGAGCAACACGGCTTCGGTCGAATACGCCGGCAGGCACTGGCGCAAGGCGATCGGGCCGATCACGCGGCGCAGCAGCGCGAAGCCCGACAGGCCGATCGAATAACCGGCCTCGATCTGACCGACCGGCACGGCCATCAAGCCGCCGCGAATGATCTCGGCGGTATAGCCGGCCGTGCATAACGCGAGCGACAACACCGCGCACATGTAGGGCTCGCGCAGTACCGGCCACAGGAAGCTCTCGCGTATCACGCCGAACTGGCCCATGCCGTAGTACACGAGGAACATCTGGATCAGGAGCGGCGAGCCGCGGAACACGAGGATATAAGCGCGCGCGAAGCGATTCGGCAGCCAGTGCGGCGACACGCGCATTGTGACGATCACGAGCGAGAGCAGGCCGCCGAGAATCAGCGAACAGAAGAACAGGCCAAGCGTGGTCGGCACAGCCGCGAGCAGTTGCTTGAGCGTGTCGAACAGAAAGTCGAAGTCGAAATGCATGATGGCCGCCCTCGTCAGTTACGCGCGAAGTTGCGCTTGAAGGACCGGCCCACGCGCGCTTCGGCGCGGTTGAAGACGCGGTTCGAGATGCTGGTCATGAGCAGGTAGAGCGCGCCGCCCACCACGAAGAACGTGAAGTATTGGTGCGTGGACCCCGCCGCCACCTGGCTCGTGCGCAGCAATTCGGCGAGCCCCGTCACCGAGATCAGCGCCGAGTCCTTCAGGCTGAGCTGCCACACGTTGCCGATGCCGGGCAGCGCGAAACGCAACACTTGCGGAATCAGGATGCGGCGCGCCATGGTCAGCGTCGGCATGCCGATCGAGCGCGCGGCTTCGAGTTCGCCACGCGACACCGCCAGCACCGCCGAGCGGTACACCTCGGCCTGATAGGCACCTGAAATCATGCCCACGGCAAGCGCGCCGATCACGAACGGCGGCACGCCGACAAAACCGTCCGCGCCGAACCACTGGCCGATGGTCGTGACAAGCGTCGAGCCGCCGAAATAGAACAGATAGATGACGAGCAGTTCAGGCACGCCGCGAAACACGGTGGTGTAGATATCGCCGATTACGCGCAACGTGCGCAAACGCGACAGCTTGGCCGCCGCCACCAGCGCGCCGAACACGGCGCCGACCGCGAGCGCCGCGAGCGTGAGCGCGACCGTCATCAATGCCGCGAGCAGTAGTACGCCGCCCCAGCCTTCCGGCCCGAAGCCGAGCATCTGTATCAGAGCCATTCCCTACCTCTCATCTTCATCCACTGCGGCGGATCCGAACCAGCCGGCTCGCGCAGTGAGGCCGTCGCGCGCGCCGCATCTTCCGAACGCGCTCAGGAAAACGCCGGGCCGCCCACAGCTGTTGCCTCGCGCGAAGCAACAGGCTCGGGGCGCCCGCCAAATCAAGGCGTGACGTCGGTCTTGAACCACTTGTTGGAGAGCTTCTTGACGGTGCCGTCGGCAAGCGCGGCGCTGATCGCGGTGTCGAACTTCGCTTTCAGATCGGCGTCCTGTTTGCGGAACGCCAGGCCTTCACCCGGGCCCCAGATCGGGCCGCCGATCTTCGGGCCGGCCATCGCGATCGACGCGGTTTCTTTCTTGTCGATATTGGCAGCGTAGTAAGTCACGTCGTCGAACGAGGCGTCGATGCGGCCGTTGGCCAGATCCAGATCGCGCTCGGGCGAAGTCTTGTAGACGCGGATCGTGGCGATGTCCTTGAAGCCGTCGTTGATGAACTTGGTGTAGACCGTGCCCGACTGGATGCCGATGGTCTTACCCTTCAGCTGCTTGCGCAACGCGTCGACAGTCGGCTGGTCGGCCTTCGGATCGCCCGACAGCTTCACGACGCCGGCACCCGGCGCGGCCTTGGGCAAAATCTTCGCGTCGGCCACGGCGAACGTGGCGGGCGTGGCGGCGTACGGCTTCGAAAAGGCGATAATCTTTTCGCGCTCCGGCGTAATCGAAATCGCATCCATCAGGACATCGAACTTGCCAGCCTGCAGGCCGGGAATCATGCCGTCCCAGTCTTGCGCCACGAGGTTGCATTGCAGCTTGATGCGCTCGCACAGGTTGGCGACCAGTTCAGGCTCGAAGCCGCCCAGTTTGCCGCCTGGCAAGGTCAGGTTCCACGGGGCGTAGCCGCCTTCGAGCGCGATCGTCACTGTCTTCCAGTCTTTGGCCTGCACCGGTGCCGCGAAAATTGCCACGGCGCCGATAACGGCGCCGATCAATGCTTTTGCTGCCGTCGTGCGCTTCACTTTCACGTCGAAACTCCTTTGATTGAGGAAACCGTCGAACCGAGTGTTTAACCGCTGCTTAATTTGTATAGACAAGTCTGCATGAGTCAAAAAGCCGCTGCAAGACAATTTGCGGGAAATTGGCCGGATCATCGGGTAAGCCCCTAGACGATGCCGTGCGACGGGACTTTTCGGGGAGTCTTTACGTGCGTGAGGGGGATGGCGCGTGTCGTCGCATGCAAGCGCACCTTTTGTTTTGTCTAGACAGGTTGATGCGCAGCGATGGTGTCGCGGTGCGCCTCACCAGATAAACGGCACGAACCGATAACGCACGCGCGCCATGTAGTCGGTGTAACCGTCGAGTTGCGCGGCCAGCACGCGCTCTTCGCGCACCGCGCGCCAGCCGATGCCGATCACCATGACCGGCACGAGGGCGAGTCCCCACAACGACCCGAGCAGCAAAGGCGTGCCGACGAACATCAGCAACGCGGCGGCGTACATGGGGTGACGCACATGCGCGTAGAGGCCGGTGTCGATCACCTTATGCCCCCGGCTTGCCTGGATCTTCACGACCGGCGCGGCATAACTATTGGCCTGGAACACGAAGCGGCACATGAATAGGCAAAGGAACACGCACAGCGAGCCGAGGCTGACCAGCGCGACCGGCAGCGGCGCGGTCCAACGAAAGCGTATCGCGTCGAACGCCATCAGAACCAGCCAGCCGCACCACACCACCGCGACGGCCACCATGAATATGCGGTCCCAGCGGCTTTGCTGCTCCTGCACGAAAGGCGACAGACGCTCGGCGAGCAGACCGGGATCATGACGCGCGAGCCACAAGCCGATCCATAGACTCAGCACGCCCAACTCGATCACGTACCACCACGCGGCCGGCCACGCAAAGGTGCCCGCCGCGCCGAACAGCAGCGCGCCCATGCCGAGCAGCCACACCACCGTTTGAAAAATGAGGCGCGCGACCATGGCCGTTCGTCGCTACGCGGTTTTCGCCGGCGTGCGCACGCGCTCGAATATCTCGGCGATGTCGATCTCACCGGTATCCAGGCCGAACTGATCGCGCAGACACGCGGCGAGTTCGGCGGCGCTCCCGAGCTGCCGCTCGCTGATGAGCCGGCCGTCCGCGGCGCGCTCGCTTAATTGATCGTTGAGCAGCGCGAGCCGCGCTTCGGGCAGCACACGGCACACGATCAGCGTGCTCGCAAAAATCGCTTCCGGCGATGTCGACGTATACCAGTTCGAGGTTTCGTAATCGATCCACTCGACCGGATGCAGATCGAAGCGATAGACGCGCGCCCAACTTTCGTCGCGTGCCTGCACTTCGAGATAGAGCGCCTCGCGCGATGCGTCGGCAAGACGGAACGTACCGAGTTCGGTGGACTGCGCGAGGCCCGCGGCGAGCCGCAGCGGCGCGGTCAGCGTCACGCTGCCGAAGCCGACGTCCGCGATCCAGGCTTCGCCGCTTATGTCGACGCGCAACACCATATGCGTGCGCGGCGGAACGGCGTCCGACTCGCGACCCCACAGCACGCGCCCGAGCAACGGCGTGACCGTGAAGCCCAACTGAAGCAGCACGTCGGCGAACAGCGCGTTCTGTTCGAAACAGTAGCCGCCGCGGCGTTCGGTGATGAGTTTGCGCTCGACCGCCTCAAGATCCAGTTTCACCGGGCGCCGCGTGAGCGGGTTCAGATTCTCGAACGGGATCGCGCGCGGATGCAGCCGGTGAAGCGCCTGCAAGACTTCCAGCGTGGCCGCGCGCGGACCGTCGTAGCCTATGCGGGCGAAGTAGTTTTCCAGATTCACTGTGTGCGGCATCGGCAGGGTTCCGGTATGGTTTTGGGCGCCGGACGCTTATGCAACAGCGTGCGGCTGTGTGCGGTGATTTGCGGCCGGGCGGTTTCGGAAATCGATCATAGCCGCTTTCAGGGCCCGCTCGCTGCCGTGCTGCTTACCTGTTTTCGTAGGCAGCGGCCCGCGCCGCCCGTGCGAGGGCGGCGCGCTTTGCCGAGGCCGTATGTTGCCTGCCGCCTGCCTACTTCCCCTTACTGCCCGCCCTTCAACGCCGAGGTGGCAATAGACGGCACGCTGATGCCGTGGCTCGACGCGAACTGCACGGCCGAACTCAGCGTGGACATCAACGATTGCAACTGGCCCGGCGCCGATTGCGCGATGTACGAGGCGCTTTGCGCCGTCTGCGGATTCATGCCGGACTGCAGCAGTGACGACGGACTCATCTGGCCGATACTGCCGAGCCCCGACTGCAAGCTGGAATATTGGCTCACGCCTTTACCCAGCGACGACAACCCGTCCGTGAAGGCCTCCTTGTTGATGGGCGTAGCCGACGCACTGCCGCTCGCCCGGCTCGCAAAGGCTTGCGTCAGCGTTTGCGACAGCGACTGCTGCGTGCTGCCCACCTGAGTCAGTTGACTCACCGAGGGCGTGCCGCCGCTCAGCAATCCCGCCGCCTGCTGCGCCTGCCCCGCCGCGCTGCTCATGCCCATCGCGGAGGCAAGACTCGACTGGCCGCTGAGCACCTGCTGGTTCGCCCCCACATAGGTCTGCAACAACTGCGAGACACCGCCCGACGAAGCCGTCGCCCCGGCGCCCGCCGAACTGTCGCCGCCGCCTATGCCGAACTGTTTGAGATTCAATTGCGCATTCGACGCGCCACTCACCAGCAAACCGCTGCTCGCCAGCAGCGAAATCAACATCTTGCGTTTGTTCATATCCCTCTCCTGAATGGGCGTTTCGGGTATTCGTGCGAGTTCGACACGACACCCCGGAACGCGTTCGATATGTCCAGATCCATACGGTTTCATTACGCTTTCATTGACGGCGAATTACATGCAAATGCCGTTCAATAGCAGCCCGTAAAGAACAAAGTTATAAGTCAGTAATATTGATGCGAATCGTTCTCATTTGTGTTGACGCACCCATTTCGCATGCGTACGATCTCGCCATCTGCTGCAACGGGTGTCGCGAACCATGCGGCAAAATCGCGGGCACGCGCCAACGCGCCGCGATGGTTCAAATCAGTCGATACAACACCAATAAGGATTTCGATGAAGTTCGCCCAATTCAACGGACCTGGCGCGAAGGCGCGTCCGTTTCGCGATTCCGAGCCGCGCGCCAAGGCGGCGTGCCGTTCACGGTTGCCTTCCATGCGGCGCGCCGCGCTTTGCACGGCATTCGCCTGGGCGTCGCTGACTGCCGGCGCCGCGATGGCCGAAGCCAATCCCGACGCCACGCCGGAAGCGCCCGAGGCCGACCTGAAGATTCAGGCGACGCAGACGAACCAGTGGACCGGCTTCTGGAATCGACAGCAGATGCTCGGCGACATTGGCGGCTTGCGCCCGTGGCTCGGCAAATACGGTGTGACCTTCACGCTTACCGAAACCAGCGAAGTGCTCGCCAACCTGCGCGGCGGTCTCGCGCGTGGCGCCGACTACGACGGCCTGACGACCGGCACCGTGCAACTGGACACGCAAAAAGCCTTCGGCTTGCCGGGCGGCCTCTTCAACGTCAGCGCGTTGCAGATTCACGGCGCCAATCTCAGCGCCAACAAGCTCGGCACACTGAATACGGCGAGCGGCATCGAAGCGGATGACGCCACCCGCCTGTGGGAACTGTGGTACCAGCAGTCGTTCCTGAACAAGCGCCTCGACGTGAAGATCGGTCAGCAAAGTATCGACCAGGAATTCATCACGAGCCAGTACTCGGCGCTGTTCGTCAACACGATGTTCGGCTGGCCCGCCCTGCCCTCGTACGACATGCCGTCCGGCGGCCCGGCGTATCCGTTGTCCGATCTGGGCGTGCGCGTGCGCGGCCAGATCACGCCTTCATTGACCGCGTTAGCCGGCGTGTTCGACGGCGATCCGCTCGGCAACAACCCGGACAACAAGAGCGGCACCAACTTCAATCTGCACAACGGCACGCTGTTCATCGGCGAATTGCAGTACGCGATCAACCAGCCGGCCGACGGCGAAATGGTCGGCGCGGGCGGCGGCGGTTTGCCGGGCACCTACAAGCTCGGTGTCTGGTACAACAACGGCAGCTTCGCGGATCAGCGCTACGACAACACCGGCTTGTCGCTTGCGAATCCGGCGACGAGCGGCGTCGCGCAGAATCACCACGGCGACTACAGCTTCTACGCCGTGGCCGATCAGATGATCTGGCGTCCGGACCCGGACGAAGCGCGCAGCATCGGCGTATTTGCCCGCGTGATGGGCGCGCCCGGCGACCGCAACCTGGTGAGCCTCGCCGCCAACCTCGGCATAGTCATGAAAGCGCCGTTCGCCGGCCGCGACAACGATAGCGTCGGCCTCGCGCTCACGTACATCAAGGTCGGCAATCACGTGAACGGGCTCGATACGGATGCGCGGGCATTCAGCAATAGCCCGTACGGCATACGCACCAGTGAAACCACGCTCGAGGCGACCTATCAGTATCAGGTCAATCCGTGGTGGCAACTGCAAGCCGATGCGCAATACACGTTCAACGCCGGCGCCGGCCAGAATCCGAACGATCCGACCCAGCCGCTGCGCAACACGTTCGTTATCGGCGTGCGAACCAACATCAATTTCTGATGACGTTCGCGCCCAACTCACACGCTACCGACACATCGAATTCCATGCTTTCGATCATGACCGCAATCACCGCTTTGTGCGCAGGCACGGAGGCTCAATCGTGAACAACCCCACGCGCAAGTTTTCGCCGCGCGCCGCGCGGGCCTTCGCATGGCCGCTCGCACGGCCTTTGATCGCCGCCGCTGTCAGCGTGGCCGCATTCGCGACGGCCGGCAGCGCGCAGGCCGAGCCGCAAGGCTTCCTCGAAACCGTCAAGCATCACACCACGCTGATCAATACCGTGCCGGGCAACGGCGACCAGAATCCGTACGCGGTGGTGGTCGCGCCGGTCACGGCGGGCACCGTCAAACAAGGTGACGTGCTGGTCGGCAACTTCAACAACTCGACCAATCTGCAGGGCACCGGCAGCACGATCATCAACTATCACCCGGACACCAAAGAGATGACGGTGTTCGCCACGGTGCCGCGCGATCTGAAGGAATGCCCGGGCGGTATCGGCCTGTCGACCGCGATGACGATGCTCAAGTCCGGCTACGTGATCGTCGGCAGCACGCCGAGCAACGACGGCACCACGGGCACCAAGGGCGCCGGCTGCCTGATCGTGCTCGATCCGCAAGGCAAGGTCGCCTCGACCATCACGAGCCCGAACATCAATGACCCGTGGGGCAACATGGCGGTCGTCGACAACGGCACCAGCGCGACGCTGTTCGTCAGCAACGCAGGCTTCGGCGTGGGCGGCGCGGACGGCAATCCGCCGGTATTCAAGCAGGCCACCGTGCTGCGCCTGGATCTCGACGTGCCGGCCGGCAAACCGCCCGTCGTCAAGAAAGAAACGGTGGTGGGCAGCAACTTCGGCGCGCAGGCGGATAAGGGCGTGTTCCTCGTCGGCCCGACCGGCCTCGCGCTTTCGGCCGATCAGAAACTGCTCTACGTGTCCGACGCGATCGGCAACCGCATCACCGAAATCGACGAACCGATGACGCGCGACACGAGCGCGGGCGTCGGCCGTCAACTGACCGCCGACGGCCTGCTGCACCGCCCGCTCGCCATGGTCACCGCGCCTAACGGCCACCTGCTCGTGACCAATGCGCTGAACGGCCAGATCGTCGAAATCGATCCGGCGAGCGGCAAGCAGATTTACGCGCGCTGGATCGACACCGACAAGGCGCAATCGCCGCCGGGCAACGGCGACCTGTTCGGCCTCGCAATGACGCCTGAAGGCGACGGCTTCTACTACGTGCAGGACGACGTGAACACGCTCGTGCTCGCGAAGTGATTTCAATGTTCCAACGCCAAATGAAGGTGAAGTAACCATGGCAAACGATCACCCCCCGCGGCCTTCACGGCGCGGGTTTCTCAAGGCGGGCGGCGCCGCGGTCGCCGCCGGCGCGAGCCTCGGCGCGGGTCTGGCCGCGCCGCAGAGCGCGCTCGCCAGAACGCAGGCGCATGCCCCCGTCGATCCGCAACTGGCCGTCGAGCCGTTCTACGGCGCGCATCAGGGCGGCATCGTCACACCGCAGCAAAGCCACACCTACGTCGCCGCGCTCGATCTGACCACCGAGAAACGTGACGACGTGATCGCGCTGCTGCGCGCGTGGACCGACGCGGCCGCGCGTCTCACGCAAGGCGGCACGGCCGCGCCGCTGGCGACCGGCGACGCCGGCGACAACCAGGCCGCGCCCGATTCCGGCGATGTGCTCGGCCTCGGCCCCTGCGGCCTGACGATCACCTTCGGCTTCGGCCCCGGTCTGTTCACGCATGAAGGCAAGGATCGCTACGGCCTCGCCGCGCGCCGCCCCGCCGCGCTCGTCGATCTGCCGCGCTTTAACGGCGACCAGTTGATCAAGGAGAAAACCGGCGGCGATCTGTTCATTCAGGCCTGCGCGAACGATCAGCAGGTCGCGTTTCACGCGGTCCGGCAGTTGGCGCGTCTCGCTTACGGCACGGCGGCGATGCGCTGGGGCCAGTCCGGTTTCCTGTCGGGTCCGCGCGGTCAGACGCCGCGCAATCTGATGGGCTTCAAGGACGGCACCAACAATCCGTCCACCGCGAAGCCGCAGTTGATGAACGAATTCGTGTGGGCCGGCGCCAGCGCCGACGCGCCGTGGATGGAAGGCGGCACCTACACCGTCGTGCGACGCATCCGCATCACGCTGGAGCACTGGGACAACACCGAACTGGACTTCCAGGAACAGGTATTCGGGCGCCACAAGTACAGCGGCGCGCCGATCGGCAAGAAGAACGAATTCGACGCCGTGGACCTGAAGGAAGAGGACAAGGACGGCAATCCGGTGATTCCGGAGAACTCGCACGTGCGTCTGTCGAATCAGGCGAGCAACAACGGCGCGCAGATTCTGCGGCGTTCGTACTCGTATAACGACGGCACGAACTTCTACATCGAGCGCTGGCCGCCATGGCGCCAGGAAACCGAATACGACGCGGGGCTCATTTTCATCGCGCATCAGGGCGACCCGCGCACCGGCTTCATTCCGATCAACGACAAGCTCGCGAAGTTCGACATGATGAACCAGTTCACGACGCACGTAGGCAGCGCGATTTTCGCCGTGCCGCCGGGCGCGAAGCCGGGTTCGTATATCGGCGCGGGATTGTTCGAGGCGTAATGCGAGCCGCGCAGTCGGCAAAACACAAATCAACTATCACATCAAAACGGATTTCTGGATCATGGCTTACAACTGGTTTGGCACTCGTCTGCGTGTTCTGAGCGGCGCGGCCGCGCTTACGCTGGCCGCTTTCGCGACGGTGCCGTCGGCGGCGCACGCCGCGTCGATCACGCTGTATAACGCGCAGCACGAGCAGGTCGTCAATCTGCTCGCCAAGGACTTCGAAAAACAGTCGGGCATTTCGGTGAAGATCCGCAACGGCGAAGGCCCGGCCATGGCCGCGCAGATCGTCGCCGAAGGCGCCGCCACGCCCGCCGACGTGTACTTCACGGAAAACTCGCCGGAGCTGATGCTGCTCGAAGAGAAAGGCCTGCTGAACAAGGTGGACGCCTCGACGCTCGCCACGGTGCCGGCGCGCTTCAGTTCGCCGAGCGGCGCATGGGTCGCGGTGACCGCGCGTGAAAACGTGCTCGCCTACAACACTACCAAGGTGCAGGCATCGCAACTGCCGCAATCGCTGTTCGATCTCGCCAAGCCGGAATGGAAAGGCAAGATTGGCATTGCCCCGAGCGACGGTGACTTCCTGCCGCTCGTCTCCGCGGTGCTCGCGTTGAAGGGCGAGGCGCAAACGGTGCAGTGGCTCAAGGGCCTGAAAGCCAACGCGCAGATTTTCGACGACGACGAAGGCGTGGTCGCCGCCGTGAACCGCGGCGGTGTCGCGACCGGACTGATCAACAACTACTACTGGGCGCGCCTGCATGCCGAACTCGGCGACGGCAAAACCCGCAGCGCGATCTATCACTTCGGCAACGGCGACGCCGGCGCGGCCGTGAACGTGTCGGGCGCCGCGGTGCTGAAGTCCGCACACAACACGGACGGCGCCCAGAAGTTTCTCGCGTACCTGGTCAGCGACCGCGCGCAGCAGTTGATGGCGAATAGCCACGTCATGTTCGAATATCCGCTGCACGCAGGTGTCGCGCCTGACCCTATTCTCAAGCCTTTCGCTGAACTGAGCCCGCCGCCGCTGACCATCCAGCAACTCGGCGACGACAGCCAGGCCGGCAAGCTGCTGCGTCAGGCAGGCCTCCTGTAAATGAGCGAAGCATTGTCAGCCGGCCCGCCGGTTGTCCCCACTGCGCCGGCGCGCGCCCGTCCGCGCGCGCCGCGTGGCCTGTTCGCGGCGGCGGCACTGAGCGCTTTGCTGGTGTTGCTGCCGATCGCGTTGACGTTCTGGCGCGCCGCGAGCTTCGGCGCGGCCGAGGCGATCGATCTGATCTTCCGTCCGCTGGTCGGCGAACTGCTGATCAACACGCTGATGATCACAGTCTCGACCACGCTGGTCTCCGCGGTGGTCGGCACGGCTGCCGCGTGGTTAGTCGAACGCACGCACTTGCCGGGACGCCGCGCGTGGGCCGTGTTGAGCGCCGCGCCGCTCGCCATGCCGGCCTTCATCTCGAGTTATGCGTGGGTGTCGCTGAGCCTGGATTTGCAGGACTTCGCGGGCGCGCTGCTCGTGCTCACCTGCGCGTATTTTCCGCTCGTCTATCTGCCGGTCGCCGCAGCGTTGCGCAGCATGGATCCCGCGCTCGAAGAAAGCGCGCGCGCACTCGGCTGCAACCGTTGGACCACCTTCATTCGCGTGGTGCTGCCGCAACTTCGTCCCGCGTTGCTCGGCGGCATGCTGCTGGTCGCGCTCGGCGTGCTGTCCGAGTTCGGTGCGTTCACGCTGTTGCGTTTTCACACGTTCACCACGCAGATCTACGCGGAATTCCGCACCAGTTTCGATGGCGGCGGCGCGTCGCTGCTCGCGTGCCTGCTGATCGTGATCTGCCTGATCGTGCTGGCATTCGAGTTCCGCGTGCGCGGCGCGGCGCGCTATGAACGCGTGGATCGCGGCACCCGCCGCGCGGTGTTGCGCTACGACCTCGGCGTGTGGCGCTGGATCGTCGTCGGCGGCTTTGCGCTGCTGTCGCTCACCACGCTCGGCGTGCCGCTCGGCATGATCGGCTACTGGCTCACACAACCGGGCGCGGCTGCCGTCACGCCGGCCGACGTGTCGCCCGAACTGCTGTTCAATGCGACGCTCTCGTCGCTCGGTTTCGGTCTGGCCGCCGCGTTGCTGACCACGCTGCTGGTCGTGCCGCTCGCGTTCCTGCTGGTGCGCTATCCGACCCGTTTCGCGACGCTGTTCGAACGCACGGTGTTTCTCGCGCAAGGCGTGCCGGGTCTCGTAATCGCACTGGCGATCGTGTCGCTCGCGGTGCACGTGCTGCAACCGCTCTATCAGAGCGCGACGCTGCTGGTGATCGCCTACGCGATGCTGTTCATGCCGGTGGCGCTGGTCAGCGTGCGCGCCGCCTTCATGCAGGCACAGCCGCGCCTCGAGGAGACCGCACGCGCACTCGGCCTGAACTGGTCGCAAACGCTGTTTCGCGTAGTGCTGCCGCTGGCGGCGCCTGGACTCGGCGCGGCCGCGGCGATGGTGTTCATCTCGGTCGTCACCGAACTGAACGCGACGCTGCTGCTCTCCCCGCTCGACACGCAAACGCTCGCCACCCAGGTCTGGGCCGACACCTCGACCATGGCGTTCGCCGCCGCCGCGCCGTACGCGGCGCTGCTCACCGGCATTTCGCTATTCGCCTCGGGCCTGCTGTTCACGCTGCTCGGCAAGTCGGCGCTACTCGGCGAACGCGGCTGACGCGCCGCGCTTTTACCATCGGATTGTCATGAGCGAACTTCGTATCCGCGGGCTGCAAAAATCTTTCGACGGCCAACCGGTGCTGCACGGCATCGATCTTTCCGTCGAGCGCGGCACGCTGCTCGCGCTGCTGGGTCCGTCGGGCAGCGGCAAGACCACGCTGCTGCGCCTCTTGTGCGGTTTCGAACGCGCGGATGGCGGCAGTGTCGAAATCGACGGCCGCCGCGTGGCCGGCGACGGTCTGCATGTGCCGTCGGAACAGCGCCATATCGGCTACGTGCCGCAGGAAGGCGCGCTGTTTCCGCATCTGTCCGTGGCGGAGAACATCGTGTTCGGCTTGCCGCGCGCGCAACGCCGCGCGCGGCATCGCGTGGCCGAGTTGCTGGAGCTGGTCGGCTTGCCGGCGAACTTCGGCGAACGCGCGCCGCAGCAGCTATCGGGCGGCCAGCAGCAACGCGTCGCGCTGGCGCGCGCGCTCGCGCCGTCGCCCACGCTGGTGATGCTCGACGAACCCTTCTCCTCGCTCGACGCCGCGTTGCGGCTCGAAACCCGGCAAGCCGTGGCAAGCGCGCTGGCCGCGACCGGCGCGACGGCCGTGCTGGTCACGCACGATCAACCCGAGGCGTTGTCGCTCGGGCATGAGGTGGCCGTGTTGTGGAACGGCCGGCTGATCCAGACGGCGACGCCGGAAACGCTCTACCGTCGGCCCGTGACGCGCGAACTGGCGTCGTTCGTCGGCGAGGCGGTGTTGTTGCCGGGCGTGGTCAGTCAGAACCGGGTGAGTTGCGAGCTGGGCGAATTGCCGCTGTCCGGGCCGATAGGCGAAGGCGCTGTCGATGTGATGGTGCGGCCCGAGCAGATCCGGCTGCTGCGCGCCGAAGACACGCTGCACAACGGCGCGCCAGTGCATGACGCGGTCGTCACGGAAGTGATCTTCCAGGGACAGGACGCAGGCGTCGCGCTGCAGCTGCGTTCCGGCACGCGAACCCTGATCCGCGCGCGCGTGCCGGGTTATCTTTGCCCGCGGCCAGGCGAACAGGTCCGGCTCGCGGTAGATGGCGAGGTGACGGCTTACGCGCGTGCCTAGTCGCCGCGTTTGAACATCAGAAGGTACGAAGGCGGACTTAGCGGACTTAGCCGCCTTCGGCAACTCGACTCGCCGTCACCTCGTCTCGCCGTTAAGCGGCCGCCCCACGCGACTGAGGCCGCACCGACAAATCCTGCACCATCTGCGCGGCCAGGTAATCACACGTCGGCCGGTCCGACTTGGCGCTGCGCGCCACCACGATTTCCAGCGGCGCGATGGTCGGCAAGCCCTGCGCTTCACCGAGAATCGCAAAGCGCGGCGGCACGCTGCAACGCGTGAGCGCAATCACCGACAACCCCGCATCCACGGTCGCCACCAGTCCCATCAGGCTCGCGCTGCTGAACGCCGCGCGATAGCGGATACGCGCGCCGTCCAGCGCGGCCAGCGTATGCTGGCGCGCCACGCAGCCCGGCTCGTAAAGTCCCACCGGTAGCGGCGACGCCGCCAGCACCGGTGTATCCACCGACGCCCCCACCCACACCATCGGCTCGCTGCGCACGAATTCGCCGCGCAACTTGCGGTCGCGCGTGACGAAGGCGAGGTCGATCTTGTTGTCGGCCAGCATCGGCGCGAGCGAGGTGCTCTGCGCGCAGACGATTTCGATCTCCACATGCGGATACAGATTCGAAAAACGCCGCAATACGGGCGACAGCAACGAGGACACGTAATCGTCCGGCGCACCGAGCACCACGCGCCCGGTGACCTCGGGCCGCACGATCGCCGACCACGCCTCCTCATGCAGCGCCAGCACGCGCCGCGCGTATTCGAGCAGCGTATTGCCCGGCCGCGTGAGCGACAGATTGCGCGTATTGCGGGCGAACAGCGTCGTGCCGAGCATGGTTTCGAGCCGCTTGATCTGCATGCTGACGGCCGCCTGCGAACGATGCACGGTCGCCGACGCCTTCGTGAAGCTGCCCGTTTCCACCACCGCGACGAAAGTGCGCAACAGATCGACGTCGAATTCCGGGTGCATGATTTATCAATTCAGCTTATGGAATTGCTCAATTTAATTCGTTTGTCGGTACCGTGCAAGCCGCGCAATACTCGCGACATACCATCACGGAGACCGCTGCGCATGTCCCTCACCCAACGTCAACAAGGCGCCATCACGCTGGCCAGCGGCGGGCTGTTGATGGGCACCATCGGGATCTTCGTCGAGGAAGCGCGGCTCGGCGCGCTGACGCTGGTGTTCTTTCGCTGCCTGTTCGGCTTTCTCGCGCTCGCCGCGTATTGCGCCTGGAAAGGCTTCTTCACGCACGCGCATTTCACGCGACGCACCGTCGCGCTCGCGCTGATCTCGGGCGTGCTGATGGTCACGCAGTGGGTCGGGTTCTTCGATGCGATTCATCGCACCAGCATCGCGGTCGCTACCGTGGTGTTTCACGTGCAGCCGTTCTGGGTCGTGCTGATGGGCGCGGCGTTGTTCAACGAGCGGCTCGGCGTGGACCGGCTCGGATGGATTGCGACTGCCTTCGTGGGACTCGTGCTCGCGTCGGGCGTCGCGGCCACCGAGCATCTGCAAGGCCACACGAGCTATCTGATCGGCATTGGTGAAGCGCTCGCGGGTTCGGTGCTGTATGCGAGCGTTACGGTGATCGCCAAGGGACTCGGCGATTTACGGCCGCATCTGCTGACGCTCGCGCAGTGTGCCGTGGGCGTCGTGTGCCTGCCGTTCATTGCGCCGCTCACCGCTGAGCATATCGGCCCGATGCAGTGGTTTTGGCTGGTTGGCATGGGCGTGCTGCATACGGGACTGTCGTATGTGCTGATTTACGGCGCGTTGCCCAAGCTGAGCACGCCGATCATTGCCGTGTTGCTGTTCGTGTACCCGTTGACGGCGATCCTGGTGGATGCCGTTGTGTACGGGCGGGCCTTATCGATGCCGCAGCTTGCCGGCATGGCGTTGATCGTGGTCGCGAGTCTGGGGGTCAATCTCGGGTGGCCGCTGCTTTCGTTGCTACGGCCGGGTGGACGGGCGCGACGGCATTCGTGCGATTAATCGCCAGTAATTTGGCAGAATTTCTCGACCAACTTCATCTGGATACCGAATTAGTTTCACGAAATGAGATGCATGCCGACAATCAATTGATTGAACCGCGCGTGGCGGAGGCTGACTGCACGCAATCATGCGCGAAGCCAGCCTCACCCTGCTCAGCCAAGCCGCCAACTCACTGCGGCAACACCTCGCCCTTCGTCTCCGGCGCAAACGGAATCACGAACAGGCCGACGATAAATGCCAGCGCCGTCAGCGCCACCGGCACGCCGAGCGTATGCATATGCAGCACTGCCGCGCCGAGCAGAAAATTGACGCCCGCGCCGACGAACCGCCCGAACGACGTGCAGAACGCAAACGCCGTCGCTCGCACCCGTGTTTCGAACTGCTCCGGCAGCCACAAGCTGAACAGCGCGAAATTGCCACCGAAGAATCCCAGCACGAACAGCCACGCAATGAACGGCGCGAGACCGTTAGGCAAATAAAATGCCCAGCCGAAACTGCCGACGATCGCGATCGCCATGCCGAGGAAGTAGATCGCCAGCGTCTTCTTGCGGCCGATGCGCTCGGCTAGCGGCGGCAACGCGAGACAGCCGAGGATCGTCGCGATGGACAACAAGCCCGTGGCCAGCGAGGCCGTTCTGATCGCGTCGTTCTTGGCCATGCCGGCCTTGGTCGCCAGTTGAATCACGGCGGACGGCTCGTACACCGCGCCGGCCCACAACCCGATGATGGCGATCGTCAGCAGAATGCAGGCCACCCAGGTGCGGCGCCGATACGCCGGTCCCATGATCTCGCGCAGCGGTTTGGTGCGCACCGTGCGCGCCTCGGCCTTCTGCCACTTCTCCGACTCTTTCACGCGCAGCAGGATCAGAATCGCGACCACCACGGGCACCGCGCCGGTCAGGAACATCGCGCGCCAGCCGTAATGCACGCCGACCGTGTAATTCAGCGCCGCAGCGAGGAAGAAGCCGGCGTAGTAACCCGTCTGCAGATAACCGGCGCCCATCTTGCGGCGATCCTCCGGCCACGCCTCCGCCACATACGTCCCGGCCAGCGCCCACTCGCCGCCAATACCGACACCGGCAATGAAACGATAGATGCCGAGTTCCCACACGTTGTGCGAGGTCGCCGCGAGGCCCGTGAAAATCGCGAACGTGAAGATCGTGCCGGCCAATACCTTGGTGCGGCCGTAGCGGTCGGCGAGCGGCCCCCAGATGAACGACAGGCCCCAGCCGACCAGAAACAGCGCGAACAGGATCGAACCGGCGAGGCCGACGTTCGCCGGCGTCGCCGCATAACCCGAGCGCGGCAGCAGTTCGGTCAACGCCGGGGTCAGCACGAGCGCATAGATGAACGAGTCCATCCCGTCGAGCGTCCAGCCTGCCCACGCTCCCCAGAAGCCTGCGATCTGCGAACGGTTGAGCGGCGTGCGACGCCGCGTGACCGACGTGCGGTCGGTTAGTGAACTCATCATGCTCCTCCGGCCCAACGGTTAATGTGCGTAACGGCAACGACGCGAGATGACGCGTTTGTGATGACCTGACGGCGTCCATGCACGACCGGTCAGAAGCATTGGCGAGCAGAACGGCAAAAATCTTTTGCGGGTTTGCCCGTCTGTAATTTGCGTCTTTTTATATATAATATTTAATATTATGAGCGATGCAATAGATGGTTTTCCCCTGGACGCCCCGGCGCAAAGCCCGCTTTTACCCGCGGCCGCGCCGCGTGAGAGCACGTCCCACCTGATCGCGGAGGCGCTGCGCGCGGCGATCGTCAACGGCACGCTGGCGCCTGGCGCGCCGCTGCGCCAAGACGCGATCGCGCGGCATTTCTCAGTCAGCGCAATTCCCGTGCGCGAGGCCTTGCGGCAGTTGGAGAGCGAGGGTTGGGCCAAAGCCGCTGTACACAAAGGCGCGACCGTCGCCCCTTTGTCGGCGGAAGAAGCGCGCGAGATCTACGAGATCCGCTCGGCGCTGGAAAGCCTTGCGATCGGTCTTGCGATTCCCCATCACACCGCCGCCACGCTACGCGAAAGCGCCGGTCTGTGCCGCGCCGCCGAACGCGAAGCCGACCCTTCGCTGTATGTCGAGCGCAATGTGGCGTTTCACATGAGCCTGTACGCGCCCGCGGCGCGTCCACAGCTTGCCGACATGATCGGTACGCTGCACCGGCGCGGCGAAAGATATCTACGCCTGAAGTTCGGCTTGCCGTCGTACAAGGGCGAGTCCGACAATGAACACGCCGCCCTGCTCGACGCCGTGCAACGCCGCGACGTGCCCACCGCGCAGGCGTTGGTTGTCGCGCATCTGCTGGGCACGGGCGACCTGCTTTATCGTTTTTTGACCGAGCGCGCGCAGGCTGAAGCCGCGCTAGCGAATCAACCCAAGCCGCGCGGCAGACGCCCGCGCGCCGCCACCGGGAGCTGAGAGAAGCCGATGAACCGACCCGCCCAAGCCGCTGCGTCCGCAGTGTCGCCCCCTACCGCCGCCCGTTCGTGGACCACGCGCCGCGACGAAAAGAACCGCCGCCTCGCCGCCATTGCACCCTGGCTGGAAGACGGCGTGCTGCCGTCGAACCGTATCGTCGATGCCCTCGAAACGCTGATTCAGCCAGGCGACCGCGTCGCCCTAGAAGGCGACAACCAGAAACAGGCCGATTTCCTGTCGCGCTCGTTCGCCAAGGTCGATCCGCAAAAGATCCACGACGTGCATCTGCTGATTTCGAGCATTGGCCGTCCTGAGCATCTGACGCTGTTCGAGCGCGGCATCGCGCATAAAGTCGACTTCTCGTTCGCCGGGCCGCAAAGCCTGCGCGTCGCGCAACTGCTCGAAGACGGTCAGCTGGAAATCGGCGCGATCTATACGTATGTCGAGTTGTACGCGCGCATGTTCGTGGATCTGACGCCGCACGTCGCGCTGCTGTGCGCGGAAAAGGCCGATCGTCACGGCAATCTGTACACCGGCGCGAATACCGAAGACACGCCGACCATCGCCGAGGCGGCCGCCTTCCGTCATGGCATCGTGATCGTTCAGGTCAACGAGATCGTCGACGAATTGCCGCGCGTCGACATTCCGGGCTCATGGGTCGACGTGGTCGTGCAGGCGGACCGGCCGTTCGCCGTCGAGCCGCTGTTCACGCGCGATCCTCGCCATATCGGCGACCTGCAGGTGCTCACCGCAATGATGGTGATTCGCGGCATCTACGAACCGTACGGTGTGACATCGCTGAATCACGGTATTGGTTTCGACACCGCCGCGATCGAATTGCTGCTGCCCACTTACGGCGAGTCGCTCGGCCTGAAGGGCAAGATCTGCCGCAACTGGACGCTCAATCCACATCCCACCATGATTCCCGCGATCGAATCGGGCTGGGTCGACAGCATTCATTGTTTCGGCAGCGAAGTCGGCATGGAGGCGTATATCGAGGCGCGTCCCGACGTTTTCTTTACCGGTAACGACGGCAGCCTGCGCTCGAACCGCGTGCTCTGCCAACTGGCCGGGCAATACGGCGTCGATCTGTTCATCGGCTCGACCTTGCAGATCGATGCGGACGCGAATTCGTCCACCGTCACACGGGGGCGTCTGGCCGGGTTCGGCGGCGCGCCGAACATGGGCCACGATCCGCGCGGCCGGCGTCATTCGAGCGAAGCGTGGCTCAAGCTGCTGCGCGATCAGGGCCCGGTGTCGCGTGGCCACAAGCTCGTCGTGCAAATGGCCGAGACCTACAAGAAAGGCGGCGAGCCGACCTTCGTCGATGAACTCGACGCCGTCGCGGTCGGCGCGAGAAGCGGCATGCCGATCGCGCCCGTGATGATCTACGGCGACGACGTCAGCCATGTCGTCACCGAGGAAGGCATCGCGCATCTGCATAAGGCCGAAGGTATCGACGAGCGGCGCGCGGCGATCGCCGCCGTGGCCGGCGTGACGCCGATCGGGCTGCGCGCCAAACCGGAGAAGACCGCGGAGCTGCGCCGGCGCGGCATCGTCGCGTATCCCGAGGATCTCGGCATTCGTCGCGGCGAGGCCAAGCGCTCGCTGCTGGCGGCGCGCAGCATCGACGATCTGGTGACGTGGTCGGGTGGGTTGTACGAACCGCCGGCGCGCTTCAGGAGCTGGTAAGCATGGCGCCCGCTGCTTTGCTCGCGCGTACGGCGCAAGCCTCGACTCCGAGCGCTCGCGCCGTACGCGCGACGCAGGCCGATCTTTGCGCCGGACCTGCCGGAGTGGCTGGAGTGGCCGCAGTTGCCGGCGCCGCTGACGGTACGACCGGTCTGCACACGGCTACGCGCACCACCCGCCTCGCGTCCACGCCCTCCGACGCGCAACTCGCCCGTTACGCAGTCACCGCGCTGATCGACGAAGCGCAACTCACGCCAAAGCCCGCGCTGGTCGACCGGCGCGGCAGCGGCGCGCATCGCGACCTCGATCTCGCCACCATGCAGCGTTCGGCCAACGCACTCGAGCCGACCTTTGCCGCACTCGCACGCGCAGCGCGGCGCCGGGGCGAACCGTCCGCGTTGTTGCGCACCGAGCTCGCGCAGATCGGCCGCGCCGGCGAACTGGACATGCTGCACGCCACGGGCGGCAGCAACGCGCATCGCGGCGCGATCTGGATTGTCGGGCTGCTGGTCGCGGGCGCGTCGCTGCCTGGAGGCGCCATGCGTCTGAACGCATCGAGAATCTGCACGGGGGCCGCGCAGATCGCGTGCTTCCCGGATCGCTTCGCCGCACCGTCAGACAGTCATGGCGAACGCGCGCGTCAGCGCTACCACGTCGGTGGCGCGCGCCGCGAAGCGCAAGACGGCTTCCCGCACGTCGTCGACGTGGGCTTGCCTGCGTTGCGCGCGGCGCGCGCGCGAGGCATCGACGAAAACGAAGCGCGCGTCGACGCCCTGCTCTCGATCATGGCGTTGCTGGACGACACCTGCCTGTTGCATCGCGCGGGGTTGCCCGGCCTGCACGCCGGACAGCACGGCGCGCAACGCGTGCTGGACGCGGGCGGCAGCTCGACGCCCGCGGGCCGCGCCGCCCTCGCCGCGCTCGAACACGAATTGCTGTCGCTCAACGCATCGCCCGGCGGCGCAGCCGATCTGCTCGCCGCCACCCTCTTTCTCGACAGGCTGGCGCATCACGACGCCAGCGGGAGCCAGGACTCATGGAACATCTGACCTTCGACTATCCGGCGCAACGCGCCGTCACGACCCGCGCGCATGTCGGCGTGGTGGGTTCGGGCGACCTGGAAGTATTGCTCTCGCCCGCCAATCAGGCCGGCGCGCTGAGCGCGCATGTGGTCGTGCGCACCAGCGTGGACGGCTACAGCCACATCTGGAAAAGCGTGCTCGACCGCTTCTTCACCCGCTACGACGGCGCCGCGCAAATCGAAATCAACGACTTCGGCGCGACGCCCGGCGTGGTCGCGCTGCGGCTCGCGGAAGCCGTCGAAGCCGCCGAACAGGGAGACGACGCATGAATACGGTCGCGAGCACTCAACCCGCGCCGATGCTGCGCGAAAGTTTCATCGAACTGCCGGCGCGCGAGCGGGCCCGCTCGCTGCTGGATGCGGGCACCTTCCGCGAACTGCTCGGCCCATTCGACCGGATCGAGTCGCCGTGGCTGCCGCTGCAAGGCGTCGTCTGCCAGGCGGATGACGGTTGCGTGATCGCGCGCGGCACCATCGACGGCGAACCCGCCGTGGTCGCCGCGATCGAATCCGCGTTCCAGGGCGGCAGCATCGGCGAAGTGTCGGGCAGCAAGATCGCCGCGGCGCTCGAACTGGCCCTGCGCGACTGCGAAAACGGCAAGATCGTGCGGCCGGTCGTGCTGTTCGAAACCGGTGGCGTGCGGCTTCAGGAAGCCAACCTCGGCCTCGCGGTGATCTCCGAGATTCAGGCCGCCATCGTCGCGTTGCGCCGGCATGTGCCGGTGGTCGGCGTGATCGCGGGCATGGTCGGCTGCTTCGGAGGCATGTCGCTGGCGGCTGCGCTGTGCTCGTACCTGGTCGTCACGAAGCAGGGGCGGCTTGGCATGAACGGCCCCGAAGTGATCGAACAGGAAGCCGGCATCGAAGAGCTCGACGCCAGCGATCGCCGCCGCGTGTGGCAACTGATCGGCGGCGAACAGCGAACGGCAACCGCGCTCGCCGATCAACTGGTCGACGACGATGCCGACGCGGTGCGCGCCGCCGTGCGTTCCGCGTTCACGCAAGGTGTACCGGCCGCGCATCGCACCGAACAGGTCGACCTTTTTCTGAACCGGCTCGCGCGGATCGATCCCGCCAGCGTCACGCCGCAAACCATGCGCGACGTGTTCAACCGTCACGCGCAGAATGAGCACAACGCATTGCGCAAGGAGCAAGCATGAGCGACGTACAACTCAGCCGCGGCGCGCGCTGGTTCCAGGCGCTCGCCGGCGAATCGGCCAGCCAGGCGCCCGTGTGGAGCGGCGACGCGCAACTCGGCGGCGAAACCGCCCACTTCTTCTCCGTGGTGCCCGATCCATCAAACCGCTTTCCTCGCGCGACCGACAATGTGGTCGGCCTCGAACAGGGCTGGCGGCTCGCGCGCGCCGTGCGCGACGTCATTGCACGAGACGAAGCGAGCGGCACGCGCCGCCCGATCGTCGCGATCGTCGACGTGAAAAGTCAGGCTTACGGCTATCGCGAGGAAATGCTCGGCATTCACCTCGCCTGTGCAGCGGCCGTCGACGCCTACGCGGCCGCACGCGACGCGGGTCATCCCGTGATCGCGCTGATCGTCGGACCGGCGATGTCGGGCGCCTTCCTCGCGCACGGTTATCAGGCCAACCGCATCGTCGCGCTCGACGCGCCCGGCACCATGGTTCACGCCATGGGCAAGGAAGCCGCCGCGCGCGTCACGCGCCGCACGGTCGAAGCACTCGACGCGCTCGGCGAAACCATCGTGCCGATGTCGTACTCGATGGCGTCGTTCGCCAAGCTCGGCCTGCTGGACCAGTTGATTGACGGGATCGATGCCGACGCGCCCGACGCCGCGCAGATCGAGCGCGTGCGCGAGGTTCTGAGCGAGCAGATTCGCAGCGTGCGCGGCGATGGCCGCCGCAACCTCGCGCATCGGCTGGAATCGGCGGCGGCGCAGAAGAATCGCGCGGCGTCGATCGAAGTGCGCCGCCGTCTCGCCGAACAATGGGATGCCGCGTGATGCAGGTGTGCGCCGCGCCGCCGTTTGCAATCGACCACGCGTTGTCATGCAATGCGCGATGGCGGCCGCATGACTTGTTGCGCCTGCGACATTTGCAGGCTTTCGAGGGCGAACCGGCGTGGGTGCGCGAGGCTTTCGGACGCGCGCCGTATGCGGTCGTCAGACGCGCACCGGCGGCTGAAGGGTTCGTTGCAATCGGTATGCGCGGTGCCGGGCGCTCGCAGCGCTACGGGACGTGGGCGTCGTCGGCGGATGTGGTGAGCGCCGTGTCGCCGGAAGCGCTGGCGTCAAGCACGCCGCTCGAAGGGCGCGGCGCATTGCCCGCGTTCGCCGCGCTCGCCGCGTTGCAGGACGACGCGGCCGGCCCGTTGGGCGCGTTGACGTGGGGACCGACCGGCAGCGCCGGCTTTGAACTGGCCACACGCGTGGCGACGGTGACGGCATCGAGCGATCTCGATCTGCTGATCCGAACGGACGAAAAACCGCTCGCGCGAAACCACGCGATTGAATTGCTGGATCATCTGCAGGTACTGGCGCAACGTATGGGCGTTCGCGTGGACGCACAACTCGAAACGCCCGCGGGTGGCGTGGCGCTGGCCGAATGGGCCGCGGGAAAATCGCGCGTGATGGCACGCCATGCGAGCGGCCCGTGCCTGATTACCGATCCGTGGGCCACCGCGACTCACGGTAGCCACGCCTGATGCTCGCCCTGCTTTTCCCCGGACAAGGCGCGCAGACCGATGGGTTCCTGCATCGCCTGCCTCGGCATCATGCAGTGCGCGACACGCTCGAGGAAGCTTCGCAGGTACTCGGCGTCGACGTGCTCACATTGGACACGCCGGACGCACTGCGCTCGACCGTCGCCGTGCAGATCGGCTTGACGGTGGCAGGCGTGGCGCTCACGCGCGCGCTGGCCGATGAACAGCTCGTGCCGGAGATCAGCGCGGGCTTATCGGTCGGCGCCTATGCAGCGGCGGTAAGCTGCGGCGCGATTCATTTCGACGATGCGCTGAAGATGGTTCGCCGCCGCGCCGAGCTGATGGAAACGGCCTACCCATCCGGCTACGGTCTCGCCGCCATATCCGGTTTGACCGAATATCAGGTGGAAACACTCGCCGCACGGCATGCCGATGAAGACCACCAGCATGTCTACATCGGCAACGTGAATGCGCCGCGCCAGATCGTGATAGCGGGCGCGAACGAAGCGCTCGACGCCTTCATCGCACGCGCGCTGGCCGCTGGCGCGCGCAAGGCCACGCGCCTCGCGGTGAGCGTGCCGTCGCATTGCGAACTGCTCGCACAGGCCACGGACGAATTGGCCGCTTACGCTAAGGATGTGCCTTTTCACGCGCCGCACAGTACGTATGTCGGCAATCGCGGCGGACGTCCTTTGTACACGGCGGACGCGATCCGCGACGATCTCGCGACCAACATGCGCTACACCGTGCGCTGGTTCGACGCGCTCACCGTGATGCAGGAAATGGGCGCGCGCGTGTTGATCGAAGCGCCGCCGGGACAGGTATTGACCGACATTGCGCGAGAGCACTTTCCGGACACCGCCGCGCTCGCCGCCAGCACGTTCTCGTTCGATCGGCTCGTGGCCACTGTGCGACGGCGTCTGGACGCGCGCTGAATGAGCCACGGCGTGTTCGTCAGCATGCCTCAGCGTTTCCCGATCAACTGCCGCCCCATCGCCTTCGCATACTGATCGCAAGCGTTGCGCGCGACACGAGATGCCGCGAGCACACCGACGTCGGCATCGTCGCGGTAGTACATCGCGACGTCGATCGGTGGCGGCAATGGCCGTACCTGCAATTGGCCCAGTTCGCCACGGGTCAGATAAGGCTCGACGAATAACGCTGGCACGGCCGCCACCCCATAACCGTCGCGCAGCAGTTTCACGATCACCGCGACCGACGGCATGCAGGTCACCTGCGTCTGCGCGAGCGGCACGCCGGCGCGCTTTGCGAGCGCCTGCACGATCCCTTCGACCGCGATTTGAGGCGCGGTGCCACGGCCGAACGTCAGCACGGGCTTGCTCAATACCGTCTGCACATGTTTCGCGCGGCTGGCCGGTATCAGATCGCTGCGCGCGATCCAGCGCACGGGATAGCTCGCCAGCAAGGTCGAGACGATCGACGCCTCGTGCTCCGCGGTTTCCTCCACCTGAATCACCAGATCCAGTTCGCCCGCCCGCAAACGCGGTCCGAGTATCGCGCTCGAATCGACCGTGAGGTCCACGACGATGCGGTTGTATTCGAGGTTCAGCATCCGGATGTAGTCCGGCAGCCAGCTATGCACCACCGTCTCGATCACGCCGAGGCGCAATCGCGTCGCCACTTGCGTCTCGTCCTGCGCGGCCAGTTGCAGCGAGCGCGTGGCCTGCACCACCGAGCGCGCGTGCGCGAGCAGCCGCTCGCCATTCACGGTGAGCTGAAAGTCAGCGGCATCGCGCTCGATCAACTCGACGCCCAACTCGGCTTCGAGCGTCTTGATGCGCAGCGAAATCGCGGCGGGCGTCGCGTGCATGGCGGTGGCGGTCGCGCGAAAACTGCCCAGGCGGGCGAGCGTCAGAAAGGTTTCGACAAAGCGGGTATTCATTGCGGAGCTCTCTCAACAACGGCGGAATGCACGCGATCATCGCCGCAAACCGGCTGCGGCGCTGTTAAGTTTAATTTAACGAAACGCAATAAAAACTCGCTGGATGGATATTTTTGACGTTACTAATCTGGGTCGCAACGCTGAAGTGTTTTCAGCCACACCGGTCTACCTGGAGCCGAGCAGTTCATGTCCTACACGCCATCCGAGTTTCGTCAGCAGATTCGCGCTCGCCGATTGTCCGGTCCGACAGCCGGCTACTGCGGAGATTATGCGCAAGCCAACCTCGCCATCCTGCCCCGTCAATACGCCGACGATTTTCTGCGCTTCTGCACGCTCAACCCGAAAGCGTGTCCGCTGCTGGGCATCGGCGAACCGGGCGACTGGCGCGTGCCCGCGCTCGGCGCCGATCTCGACATCCGCAACGACGTGCCGGCGTTTTACGTGTACCGGCATGGCGAGCGCGCCGAGGAAGTGCGCAGTCTCGACGAACTGTGGCGCGACGACCTGGTGGTGTTCGCGATCGGCTGCTCGTTTTCCTTCGAAGAAATGCTGCGGCGCGAAGGCATCGCGTTACGTCATATCGAACAGCAAGTCAACGTGCCGATGTATCGCACGCGCGAGCGCAACGTGGCGGCCGGCGTATTCGGCGGCAACCGCGTCGTGTCGATGCGGCCGATGAAGGCCGCCGACGCCATCCGCGCGATACAGATCACCAGCCGCTTTCCCGCCGTGCACGGCGCGCCGGTTCATATCGGCGATCCGTCGCTGATCGGCATTCGCGATCTGGCGCGTCCCGATTTCGGCGACGCCGTCGAAGTGCGCAGCGACGAACTGCCGGTGTTCTGGGCGTGCGGCGTGACACCGCAAGCCGCCATCGAAAGCGCGCGTCTGCCGTTCGCGATCGCTCACAAGCCGGGACACATGCTCGTCACCGACATTCCCAACACCACGCTCGCGGTGCTGTAGCCAACGCGTTTATTCCCTCACCTGCCGCGCGACGAGCCGCGGCCCACGACGACCGGAGTGCAAGCATGGAAACCGAAGCGCAGTTGACCGCCGACGCCGAACCTTACGGCGCGCCCGGCACAGGGAAAGGCCCGTTCGCGTGGTATCGGCAGATCTCCGGCAGTGAGAAGCGCGCCTTCTGGAGTTGCAAGATCGGCTACGTGCTCGACGCGATGGACACGCAATTCCTGAGCTTCGTCATTCCGACGTTGATCGCGACATGGGGCATCACGCGCGGCGACGCCGGCCTGATCGGCACCGTCACGCTGCTGAGTTCGGCGCTCGGCGGCTGGGCCGCCGGCGTGCTGTCGGATCGCATCGGCCGCGTCAAAACCTTGCAGATCACGATTCTCTGGTTTGCCGTCTTCACGCTGGCTTGCGCGCTGGCGCAGAATTTCGCGCAATTGCTATGGGCGCGCGGGCTGATGGGCCTCGGCTTCGGCGGCGAGTGGACGGCAGGCGCGGTGTTGATCGGCGAAGTGATCCGTGCACGCGATCGCGGCAAGGCGGTGGGCCTCGTGCAGGCGGGCTGGGCGATCGGCTGGGGCATTTCCACGCTGCTCTTCATGGCCGTGTTCTCGCTCGTGCCGCCCGATTACGCGTGGCGTGTGCTGTTCGCCATCGGTATCGCGCCGGCGCCGTTCGTGATCTGGATCCGACGCTTCGTCGACGAGCCCGAGGTGCATCGGCAGCAGAAAGCGGCGCAGGCCGCCTCGCAAACGCGTACCTCGCTGCTCGACATTTTCCGTGGCGAGATTCTGTGGACGACGCTGCGCGCATCGGTGCTGGCAACCGGTGTACAAGGCGGCTACTACGCAGTGACGACCTGGCTGCCGACGTATCTGAAGACCGAACGGCATCTCAGCGTAATCGGTACCGGCAGCTATCTGGGCGTGGTGATCGTCGGCTCGTACTGCGGCTATCTCACCGGCGCCTATGTCAGCGACAGGATCGGGCGTAAGCGCGCCTTCATCGCGTTCGCGCTGGCGTCGTGCGGAATTGCGCTGATCTACACGCAACTGCCGCTCGACAATCTCTCGATGCTGGTGCTCGGCTTCCCGCTCGGCTTCTGCGCGTCCGGCATTTTCTCGGGCATGGGCGCGTTCCTCACCGAGCTGTTTCCCACCCGCATGCGCGGCTCCGGCCAGGGCTTTTGCTACAACTTCGGGCGGGCAATCGGCGCAACGTTTCCGTTCCTGATCGGCTACGTCTCGCAAACGATGACGCTCGGCCACGCGATCGGCGTGTTCGCGGCGGCGGCGTACGGTGTCGTGATCCTCGCTGCGTTGACGCTGCCCGAAACCCGAGGCCGGCAACTCAGCGCGTGAGGCACCACCGCACTGCTCACGCCTGTTCGGGCGCGCGTCCAATCACATGCGTGTCCGGCGGCGCCGATCCGTCCGCGTGCCCGCGTTCGCGTCCCGCGGTCACGACTGCGCCGGTGCCGCCAGGGCGCCCCACTGATTTCGCGTGACGCTCGATCAGGCGTTGCAACAGGCAGAATGCGCAGAGCAACGCGCCGATCACGATGCGGGTCCACCACGAACTGAGCGTGCCGTCGAAAGTGATCAGCGTCTGGATCGTGCCGAGAATGCCGACGCCGAACAGCGAGCCGATCACATAGCCCACCCCGCCAGTCAGAAGTGTGCCGCCGATCACGGTCGCCGCGATCGCATCGAGCTCCATGCCCTGCCCTTGCAAACCGTAGCCAGACAATACGTAGAACGTGAAGACCGCGCCGCCGAGCGCCGAACAGAAGCCGCTCAGCGCATACACGCCGACGCGTGTGCGCGCGACCGGCAAGCCCATCAGCAAGGCCGAGCGCGCATTGCCACCGATCGCGTACACGTTGCGGCCAAAGCGCGTGAAATGTGCGACGTAGATTGCTGCCAGCAGCGTGACGAACGCAATCAGCACGTTGGCGGTGACCGAGCCGACGCCGATGTCGAGACGAAACGCCGAAATCTTCTGGAACGTCGGGTCGGTGATGGTGATCGACTGCGTCGTGATCAGAAAGCACAGGCCGCGCGCGAAGAACATGCCGGCCAGCGTGACGATGAAAGCCTGCAAGCGGAAGAAGTGGATCAACGCGCCCTGCACCGCGCCGAACACGGTGCCCATCAGCAACACGATCGGCAGGATCGCCCACACGGGCCAATGCATGTGTTCGGAGAGCACCGCCTCGACGATGGTCGTCAGCGCGACGACCGAGCCCACCGACAGGTCGATGCCGCCGGACACGATCACGAACGTCATGCCGATCGCCACGATCAGCAGGAACGCGTTGTCGACCAGCAGATCGAGCAGCACTTGCCACGAGAAGAAGCCGGTGTACATCACCGAGCCGAAGCCGAACAACGCGCAGAACAGCAGGATCGTGACGGCAATCGGCAGCGTGCGCGGATCGACGATATGAGCCCATGCTTCGAGGATTCGTCTCATTGCGCAGCTCCATGTTGCTTGACGAGCGACCTGCGGACCGACATGCCGATCGACATGGCGAGCGAGCGCGCCGCCGGCGACTGGATCAGGCTCACCGCCAGCACCACGGCCGCCTTGACGACGAGCGTGGCCTCGGGGGGCACGCCGATCGAATAGGTGGTGTAAGTCAGCGTCTGAATGATCAGCGCGCCCAGCACCGTGCCCACGAGGCTGAAGCGGCCGCCTAGCAGCGAGGTGCCGCCGAGCGTCACCGCGAGAATCGCGTCCAGTTCGAGCAGCAGACCGGCATTGTTGCCATCGGCGCTGCGCACGTTCGAGCTGATGAGAATGCCCGCCATTGCCGCGGTCAACCCTGAGAAACCGTACACCGCGAAGACGAGCGCCTTGGACCGCAGACCCACCAGACGCGTGGCGACCGGATTGACGCCGATCGCGCGGATGAAAAGCCCGAGCGCCGTACCTTCGACGAGCGCGGCGGTGGCCAGCACCGCCACTGCGGCGATCCAGACCGAACACGGCACGCCGAGCCAGTAACCACCGCCCACGAACAGATAGCCCGGCGCGCCGATCGGAATGATCTGCCCTGCTGTCAGCAATTGCGCGACGCCACGCCCGGCGACCATCAGTATCAAGGTGGCGATGATCGGCTGCATGCCGACGAAGGACACCAGCAACCCGTTCCACATGCCGCTCAGCAAACCCGTGATCAACGCAGCCAGCAGCGCCTGCGCAATCAGTCCGGCGGACGCCACCGGCTGGGTCGCCAGAATGGTGGCCGCGGCGGCGCCCGCGATCGCCACCACCGCGCCCACCGAAATGTCGATGCCGCGCGTCGCGATCACCAGTGTCATGCCGGTGGCGACGAGTACCAGCGGCGCGGCGCGATTCAGCACATCGATCGGGGCGCCGAACAGATGGCCGTCGAGCATGCGCAGCGACAGAAAATGCGGATTGACCCACAGGTTCAGGCCGCACAGCAACAGCAACGTCACGCACGGCCAGATCAACGGACGCTCGGCGCCGTCGCGCGCGATCCAGTTCGATAGCTTCATTCGCCGCTCCCCGCGATAAGTCGATAGATATTGTCTTCGTTGGAGGCCTGGCCGCTCACTTCGGCGATTTTGCGGCGGTCGCGCAACACCGCCACGCGATGACTGACGCGCAGCACCTCGCTGATTTCCGACGAAATGAACAGGATGCTCAGGCCGCTCGCGCACAGCGCCAGCAGACGATCCATGATGTCGAACTTGGCCGCGATGTCGATGCCGCGCGTGGGTTCATCGAGTATCAGCAGCCTGGGATCGGTGGCGAGCCAGCGCGCGAGTAGCGCTTTCTGCTGATTGCCGCCGGACAGCAAGCCGATCGGCTGTTCTGCATCCGACGCCTTGATGCCGAGCCGCTCGATCCATAGATCAGCCAGCTCGCGCGCCCGTTGCCGGCTGATCTTGCGCCACCATCCGCGCCTTGCCTGCAACGCCAGCAGGATGTTCTCGCGGATCGACAGTTCGGCGACGATGCCTTCTTTCTTGCGGTCCTCCGCGCAATAGCCGATGCCATGGCGCACCGCGTCGCGTGGCGAACGCAGCCGCACGGGCCGGCCTTCCACCAGCATCGTGCCGCTGTCGGCGCGATCGGCTCCGAACAGGAGCCGCGCGGTTTCCGTGCGGCCCGATCCGAGCAGACCGGCAAGGCCGAGGATTTGCCCCGGCTGCACGTCGAGGTCGATCGGCTGCATCGAGCCGCGCCGTCCGACGCCGCGCAACGCCATGAACGGCTGGCCGGCCTGCGCACCCTGCAGCCCTCCATGGCCGTCGTGGCTTGCTTGCGCCGCTTCGCGCAAACGCGCGCTCATGCGCTCGTGGCCGACCATCCTGGACACAAGCTGATCGGCTGGCAGATCGCGTGCGAGATATTCGCCTTCGCGCTCGCCATTGCGCATTACCGTAATGCGATCGGAAATGGCATACGTCTGCTCGATAAAATGCGTGACGAACAGAATCGCAATGCCAGACTGCTTAAGATGCCGAAGTATTTTGAACAGCTGCGCAACTTCGCTGTCGTCGAGGCTCGAGGTCGGCTCGTCGAGGATCAGCACGCGTGCATCGACCGAAAGCGCCCGCGCGATGGCGACCATCTGCTGCACGGCGATCGGATAGGCGTCGAGCGAACGGGTGACGTCGAGCGTCACGTCGAGGCGCGCCAGCGCGGCTTGAGCCCGCCGCTTGATGTCGTTCCAGTCGATCGCGCCAAAGCGCTTCGGCTGCCGGCCCGCAAATATGTTCTCCGCCACCGAGAGGTTCGAGCACAGGTTCACTTCCTGATACAGCGTGCGGATGCCGGCCGCTTCGGCCTCCTGCGGCGAGGCAAACGCCACCACCTCGCCACCGAGGCGGATAGTGCCGGCCTCGGGCGCGACCACGCCCGTGAGCACGTTGATCAAAGTGGATTTGCCGGCGCCGTTCTGTCCCATCAGTGTGTGAATCTCGCCGGGGAACAGGCGGAAATCGACGCTCTGCAACGCCTTCACGCCCGGGAATGTCTTGCTGACGCCGGCGGTGGCGAGAACGGGTTCGAGTGCGCTCGCGGCGCCGCCGGGCTGGGTAGCGGCGGCGCCAGCCAGCGGCTTTGAACTGGAAGGGTGATGCGTCATAGGCCTCGCTCGATCGGCGGTGCGTGGTTCGGCGGCCTCCAGCGTAGCTGCGCGCAAAAGAGGCCGTCCGCTGCCCAAGCAGTCGGACGGCCAGGCACCGCTGGAGAAACCTTTTTCGATCTGTCGGTACGGCGCTTCCCGGCTGCGCATTCGTCTACGCTTTCGTCTACGCGGCCGGGCACGCTTGTCACAATCAGGAAGCCTGATTTACTTAATGTCAGTATTTACGTGTTGGCAGCGTTTGCGCAGCGACGCTCATCGGGAACACTGTCTCTTCTGTCAGGATACGCTTGGGCAGCGGCTTGCCGGCCACCACATCCTTCACCGCCGACATCAATTGCGGTCCCAGCAACGGACTGCACTCCACGTCCACGTTCATCTTGCCGGCAGCCATAGCCTGGAAGCCGCCTTTGGTGGCGTCGAACGAAACGATGGTGATGTCCTTGCCCGGATGCATGCCGGCCTCTTCCATCGCCTGAATGGCACCTAGCGCCATATCGTCGTTGTGGGCATAGACCACATTGATTTTATTTCCATAGGTCTTGATGAACGCCTCCATGACCTGCTTGCCGCCGGCGAGCGTGAAGTCACCGCTTTGCGAGGCGATGATCTTGAACTTGGGATCGTTTTTGATGACTTCCAGCAAACCGGCGTGCCGATCGTTGGCTGGCGCCGATCCGACCGTGCCCTGGAGTTCGGCGATGTTGATGGGGCCCTGCTCGCTCTTATAGTGATCCGCGAGCCAGTGACCGCCGCGCCGCCCTTCTTCCAGGAAGTCGGATCCGATCATGGTGACGTACAGCGAGGTGTCTTTCACGTCGACGTTGCGGTCGGTGAGAATCACCGGAATCTTTGCGGCTTTAGCCTCGCGCAGAACCGGCTCCCAGCCCGACTCGACCACCGGTGAAAAGGCGATCACGTCGACTTTCTGCGCGATATAGGAGCGAATCGCCTTGATCTGGTTTTCCTGCTTTTGCTGCGCGTCGGAGAATTTGAGCTTGATCTTCGCGTCCGCCGCCGCGGACTTGACCGACTCGGTGTTGGCAGTTCGCCACGCGCTTTCCGCGCCGACCTGGGCAAAGCCGAGGGTAATCTGTTTGTCTTCTGCGTAAGCGCCCGGCGCGGCCAGCGTCAGCGCGCCAAAACCCGCGCAGAGTGCGAGTGCGCTCAACGCACGACATGCTGCGCGTCGTGAATTCGCCATGACTGTCTCCTGATCGTTGTTATTCAAGCGATCCATCTCACCCGTCCAGCCATTGCGGCCCTCACGGTGCGTGGATCGTGATGTAGCGTAGTGTGCGGGGCGTTAACCGTCCAATCAAATGATTCGCGTCAGTGATATCGATTTTGGTATAGACCGCGATGTCGGTGGGAGCGCGGCGCCTGGGCGAGATTTGGGCGTCGTTTGGCTGATGGCGGCTGGCGTGGAATCCGCTCTGTGCTTTTTTATGTGCTTACGTGGGTGATGCTTCTTTGGGGCTGGCGCCTGTCCCAAACTGCCGCTGGTTCAGATTGGCGCCCCCATCGACCGGCGATTCACCGCCCCTCCCTGCGCGGCGTCACCCATCGGAAAGTCAGATTGATCCGCTCGCCCGCTACGCGCGGCTCCTTCGGCACCCGGTGCCGCCAATCCGCCTGCGTATTGCCCTTCATCACCAGCAAGCTGCCGCCCTTGAGCGAAAAAGACTGCACGACGCCGGTCTTGTTATGCCGCAGGTCGAACGTGCGCGCGACGCCCAGGCTTACCGACGCAATCACCGGCTGAGCGCCGAGTTCGGGCTCGCGGTCGGCATGCCAGCCCATGCTGTCGGTGCCGCTGCGATAGCGGTTGATCAATACGCTATTAAAACGCGCGTCGCAAACCGACTCCGCGGCGGCCTTCAGTTCGGCAACCGTCGGCGTCCATGGTTGCGGCACGTTGCGAATTCCCGAGTAAACGTAGACGGCGTCGGGTTCGCCTTGCCACGCAGTCAGCCGCGGCAGCGGCACGCGGCCGGCGGGCGTGCCCATCATGTCCTGGCGCCATTCGACTTCTTCGACGAGTCGCGTCAAGGCGTGCGCCGCGTCCGCGGGCGGCAGCCAATCGGGATACCAGTCGACGTCGGGCGTCGGCAAAGCATCGGAAGAATGCGCGAAAAGATCCGTCATGAGATTGCCTGGTATGATCGCGCGCTCAAAGCGCGAGCGGTTGAAAACCCTGGCTATTATGGCGACAACCAGGACGACGCTCACGCGCGCCACTTGCGCTTCCATTCGTGACCGTCGTATTCATTCCCCACACGCAACCTTCAAAGGATCCCCAACATGATTCTCTCCGACCAGGCGCTCGATCAGCTTTTTCGCGAAGCGCGCACGCATAACGGCTGGCAGGCGAAACCCGTCGAGGACGCCGTGCTCGAACAACTCATCGAACTCGTCCTGCTCGGCCCGACCTCGGCCAATTCGAGCCCGGGCCGCTTTGTCTTCGTCAAAACGGAGGAAGGCAAGGAGAAGCTGCGTCCGGCTTTGTCTGCAGGCAATCTCGAGAAGACGATGGCAGCGCCGGTCACGGTGATCGTCGGGATGGATATGGCGTTTTACGAGCATCTGCCGAAGCTGTTTCCGCACGCCGACGCGCGCAGCTGGTTCGCGGGTAACGACAAGGCGATCGCCGACACGGCATTTCGTAATTCGACGCTGCAGGGTGGCTATCTGATTCTCGCCGCCCGCGCGCTAGGCCTGGACACGGGTCCCATGTCGGGTTTCGACGCCGCCAAGGTCGACGAAGCTTTCTTCGCCGGCACGACCGTAAAGTCGAACTTCCTGATCAATCTGGGCTACGGCGACGCGTCGAAGCTGTTTCCGCGCAGCCCGCGCTTCGCTTTCGACGAAGCCGCGCGGATCGTCTGACATACGGCGCCCGGGCGCCGTTGAGCAGGGTCAACGGAGGAGCGCCACGTAAAACACCACGGCGCCGATCAGCGCGCCGATGAAACAGAAGCCCTCTTCGGCGTCGTCACCGCTTGACCTGACCCATGCCCCGACGACGCCAAACAATCCAGCGATACCGAGGGCAACGCAGAGCATGACGACATCGAATAGCGCACTTTTGCCCAACTCGGAAAAGTCGATATCGCGCACGCCGAAGTACAAGCCGATCGCCATCACCGATATGACCACGAGCGGCAGCATGACATGGCTGCCCTCGCGTCCGACGTGATGCGCGTGGTGCGCATGGCGGAACGGGTTGCCTGATCTGAGCAGCTTCATTTGCGCCTCCTGCCTCGCCTTCTGCCGGCGATAACAAGAACCGCTACTGGTCTGCGGGGCCTTCGCGGTGGCCCTTGCTTTAGCTTTGATCCAAGCCGGTTCTATTTCAGGATAGCTCACGCCCGAGCACAATTCAAAGCCCATTTAATTGCGCCGCATTAGCCGGCTGGACGGGTCAAGCACGCCGCGTTAATGGTGCATTGCAGTACCTTTCGGGCACTTCAGGCGGTGGGCGGCTGGTCACCCCGCGACCAAATTTGGCGCCCTCGGCACGCGATTACACATCTCGGTAGAATGGGTCGGCTCGTTCCATTACTGCATTGCCGCAGCGGACGAGTAGCCGCCGCTCCTATGCTCGTGCCGGCCCCTTCCCGCCTTGATCCTCTCTATGCGCCGCTCATCGTTTCTTGTTCGCATCATTCTGATTGGCATCCTGCTGCACATCTACGTCGGCTTGCGTCTGATTCCGGACATGCCGATCGATACCGCCGGCCGTTGGCTGTGTGCGCTGTGGCTCGTGCTGTCGATCTTTATCATTCCGCTCGGCATGCTGGCGCGCACCATCAAACAACAGCCGCTCAGCGACCGACTCGCGTGGGTCGGTCTGCTGGCAATGGGCTTCTTCTCGTCACTGCTGGTACTGACCTTCGTGCGGGACCTCGCGCTCGCCTCACTGCTGACCGTCGACGCAATCTGGCCGAACACCATCGCGATCGCTCACTGGCGTACCGGTTCAGCAGCGGCTGTGCCGGTGCTCGCGCTGCTCTCCACGCTTGTCGGCCTGTTCAACGCTCGCCGTCGCGCCAAGGTCGTAACGATCGAAGTGCCGATCGACGATTTACCCGCCGCGCTCGACGGCTTCACGATCGTGCAGATCAGCGACATTCACGTTGGCCCGACCATTAAAGGCCGCTATGTGGACGCAATCGTCGACGCGGTGAATCGCCTCAAGCCGGATCTGATCGCAGTCACCGGCGATATCGTGGACGGCAGCGTACCGCAACTGACCCGACACACGCAGCCGTTGTCACGGTTGAGCGCGCGCCACGGCGCTTTTCTCGTGACCGGCAATCACGAGTATTACGCCGGCGCCAACGCCTGGATCGACGAATTCCGGCGCCTCGGACTGAATGTCCTGCTGAACGAGCACGTGATCGTGGACCACGACGGCGCACGCGCCGTGATCGCCGGCGTGACCGATTTTTCAGCGGGCCATCACGACCCGTCGCACCGCAGCGATCCGGTCGCGGCGCTCGCCGGTGCGCCTGGCGACGTGCTGATCAAGGTACTGCTCGCCCACCAGCCGCGCTCTGCCGAGGCCGCAGCAGCAGCCGGTTTCACGTTGCAACTCTCCGGGCACACGCACGGTGGCCAATTCTTCCCGTGGAACTTCTTCGTGCGGTTTCAGCAGCCGTTCACCGCCGGTCTGGCGCGGCTGAACGGACTCTGGGTCTACACGAGCCGGGGCACCGGCTACTGGGGGCCGCCGAAGCGTTTGGGCGCGCCTTCCGAAATCACGCGCCTGCGCCTCGTGCCCGGCGAGCCCGATTGAGGCACCGTTACTGCGTGGGCGCCACAGCCACGCTGACTTGCGGCGCGAACGCCACGACCACTTGCATGCCGGGCGTCAGACCTGCGGTCTTTGCCGGGTCGCGGCCCTGTATATGGAACATCGATCCGTCCGCGCCTTTCAGCGCCATGATGCCGGAAGCATGATCGATGGCCTCGACGCGGGCTGTCACGCTCTGAATCGCGTTCGACTGCCCAAACTGGGCCGCCGTGCTTTGCCCGTCCGCACTGCGCGTGACGCTTATCACCGCACTGCGCATCATGCGGATGTGAACCTTGCCGCCTTGCTTGATCTGCCCAAGACTGCGCGTATCGGTAACGTTGAACGACGCTTCGCCGCCCTGCGCGTCGAGTACCGTGACCGAATGATTTGCCTGATCGACCGCCTTCACGATGCCATCTGCCTGCAGCGTGCTGCTGCCTTCAAACGGCGCCGGTAAAGCCGCGGCGGACGATACGAGCGGAGCAGCTGCGATCAACACGCCGGCAATGACACCAAGAGCTTTAACTTTCATACATTCCTCAATTCGGATGGGCGGCGGAAACGGAAAGAAGCGGTAGGAAGCGGCAAGCAGCGGCAAGAACCCGCCACGTGGTGCGCACCCCGGCGCAACGACATCTGGCCAATGCGTAAGCGGAACCGCCGGAAATAAAAACGCGGATCAAACGCCAAGGCCCGCACGAAGTGCCCGCGTTATGCAGACAGTGTGTTTTCCGGGATGGATACCGTCAACATTCGGAGTCCGTATTTGTGTGGGAATAGGTCTCCGATTTGCACGGAAACTTCCCAAATCACTCAGGGCAACTCATTCGTCGCCTCGCCTCATCATGGCTTGACTTAATTTTGCACAGGCGCCTAAAATCCGCGCAGTTCACTTATCCGGAAATACGATCTTGGACAGTAGCAGTAGTACCCGTCGAGCTTCGATTCGCCCGATCGCCTGATCGGCAAGATTTCCGCGCCAGCCTTTGCCTGTCGCCGTCTTGCCTGCGGGCTGACGGTGCACGTTGTTGATTCCCTTACCCACTTGTTGCCAGTCAAGTTGCAGTGATATCCGCATGGCTGAACGCCGTGCCGGCCATCCTTGCCTTTGAGCGTCGCGACGCTTTGCTCGCGCGCTGCGTCACGACTGCTCGCGCCTGTTCCATCGAGACGGACGCGCCGGTGTCACGCGCAAGGTTCACACTGTGCGAACTCGCGCCTCACCCTTGCAGACCGATGACAATTGAATTCCTCTTGCGGCTTCTCGCCGCCTTCGCCTGTGGCGTGGCGATCGGCCTTGAACGGCAGATGCGTCAGCGCAATGCCGGCTTGCGCACCATCACGCTGGTCGCAAGCGGCGCGTGCCTGTTCGTGACGCTCGGCGTGCTGACCGGCAACGGCACGACCGGCATAACCCAGATCGCCGCATACGTGGTCTCCGGCGTCGGCTTTCTCGGCGGCGGCGTGATCATGCGCGACAAGGGTTCCATTCAGGGAATCAACACCGCGGCGACCTTGTGGTGCTCGGCGGCGGTGGGTGTTTTGTGCGGCGCCGGTCATTACGGGCCGGCGCTGGCCGGTACCGTGGTCGTACTGCTGACCAACACCGTGCTGCGTGAAGTCAGCCGTATGATCAACGCGACGCCGGTATCGAACGCCGACCTCGTGCGCGAATACGTGCTGACGATCGTCTGCCGCGAGGCCGACGAAATTCATATTCGTACCGCCGTCTCCAACTCCATGTATTCGACACCGCTGTCGTTCCAAAGCCTGACTAGCGAAGACGTCGAAATCGACCCTGGACGCATTCGTGTGACGGCAACGCTAAAGATGCATCCCAAAGATCAGTCGAAGCTCGAACAGATGGCCAGCCGCATCAGCATGGAAAAGAGTGTCTCCAGCGTGAGCTGGACGGCCAGAGAAGCGGAGCCGACGCCTGAGTAAGCATAGGGCGTAAGTTCCCCATATTCGCGTGCATCGTCTACACTTAGCTTGCAATAGATTTAGACAATGTTAATTCCGCGTCCTGAATATGGACTGTCCCATAACCTTCGACTAAGCTCTGACACCGTGAATTTTTCACATTCAACCATGGAGTCTCGATTATGGAACACGGCATCATTGCATGGCTCATCATCGGCGCGATCGCCGGCTGGCTGGCAGGTGTGCTCGTCAAGGGCGGCGGCTTCGGCCTGATCGTCGACATCATTGTCGGGATTGTCGGCGCGTTCATCGGCGGCTGGCTCGCCGGCGTGCTGCATATTTCGCTCGGCGGCGGCTGGATCGGCTCGATCATCACCGCGGTCATCGGCGCGGTCATTCTATTGTTTCTTATCCGCCTCATCCGGCGAGGTACCTGAGCGCCGCATGAGAAGTCTCACGGCGTCAGGGGCGAAAGCCACCTGACGCCGGTTTGACGTTAAACCCGTCCGACTTTAAAGCCCCGCTTCCTGCGCCGGCAACATCGAACCGGTATCACGCAGCCGCGTGTGCAAGGCGAAGGCCTGATCCAACTGATGCGGCGTTTGCCCGCCGCCCTTCAATGCTTCCCGATAGTAGTCGCGCAATACATCGCGATACAGCGGATGCACGCAATTTTCGATGATCAACGTGGCGCGTTCCCGCGGGGCGAGTCCGCGCAAATCGGCGAGTCCCTGCTCCGTCACGACCACGTCCACGTCGTGCTCGTTGTGATCGCAATGCGGCACCATCGGCACGATGCTCGAAATACGACCGCCCTTGGCCATCGACTTGGTCGCGAAGATCGCGCACGACGCGTTGCGCGCGAAATCGCCGGACCCGCCGATACCGTTCATCATGTGCGTGCCGCCTACGTGGGTCGAATTCACATTGCCGTAAATGTCGAATTCCAGCGCGGTATTCAACGCAATCAGACCGAGCCGGCGAATCACTTCCGGATGGTTGCTGACCTCTTGCGGACGCAACACCAGACGATCGCGATAGCGTTCGAGTTCGCCGAACACCTGCGCCTGGCGCGTGGCCGACAACGTGATCGACGCGCCGGAGGCGAACGTTACCTTACCCGCGTCCATCAGGTCGAAGGTCGAATCCTGCAGCACTTCTGAGTAAATTTCGAAGGCTTCGAAAGGCGAATCGACAAAGCCGGCCAGCACGGCATTGGCAATCGTGCCGATGCCCGCCTGCAACGGCGGCAACTGCCGGGGCATGCGCCCGTGCGCCACTTCGTGCTGGAAAAACTCGATCAGATGACCGGCGATCAACTGTGTTTCGGCATCCGCCGGCAGCACCGTGGACGAACTGTCCGGCATATCGGTGATGACGATCGCCGCGATCTTCTCAGGCGGGATCTCGATCGCTTTGGTGCCGACACGATCTTGCGGACGGACGATCGGCAGCGGCTCACGGTGCGGCCTGCGGCCCGGAATCCAGATGTCGTGCAGTCCCTCGAGCGCGAGCGACTGAGCCAGATTGATTTCGACGATGACCTTGTCGGCAAGAATCGCAAAGCTGGCCGAATTGCCTACCGACGTGGTCGGCACAATGCCGCCGGTTTCGGTGATCGCGACGGCTTCGATAATGGCGATGTCGAGTTTGCCGAGCTGGTTCGCGCGCAGCATCTCGACGGTTTCAGACAGATGCTGATCGACGAACATGACCTCGCCGCGATTGATGGCGTCACGAAGCGTCTTGTCCACCTGGAACGGCAAGCGCCGAGCCAGCACGTGCGCCTCGGTGAGCATGCGATCCACATCGTGACCGAGCGAGGCACCGGTCATCAACGTAATGCGCAGCGGCTTGCCTTCCTGACGCGCGCGCTCGGCAAGCGCAACAGGAACGGCTTTGGCATCGCCCGCGCGGGTAAAACCGCTCGCGCCGACGCGCATGCCGTCCTGAATCAGGAGCGCCGCTTCGGCGGCTGAAGTGATTTTTCCGCGCAGCGAGGCGCAGCGAATCCGGTCTTGGTACATGAAACTCAGTCTCTCCATAATCACCAGTCCGGCCTACCGATGCGCACGTCTGCGGTGTGCTTCACTCAATAGCCGGATTGTCACCCCCGCCGCGGCGTCACGACAGGACGGCGTCGCGGCCGGGGAGTTCGTCGCGCGTCAGATGTTCGCGACAGGTCTTGCACGTATTTCAAGGGCGATGCGCGACGCTGCCTTAGCTGCCGAAGTAGATGTTGCAGAAGCTCACAGGCCCGACGCACTCTTCAGCTTTGGCTGCCGGCGCAGCGGCACGGCCGCGCGTATCCGCGTTCGCGTCGCGCTGCGCAGTGGCTTGCGCGGTCTGTTGCGGGGCGGCGGGAGCCGTTTGCGCCTGAGCGACGACAGCAGACAAAGAGCAGGCGATCAGGGCGATTTTCAACACTTTCATTTCTCTCTCCAGGACTTACGATTACTGCGAGGCAGTGATGAAACTATATGGTTACCATCCACGCAGATAAACGGGGCCGCCCGGAAGTGATCTTTCCATCCTGAAGAAGGATCGGCGTATAGGGTGGATCGTGGCGTGTGCGAGTGACGGCGGTGAATCGAGGCTTATAAGTTGAGCGACATGATTCGGGCCACAGGATTCAAGCCACTTGATTCGGGCCACCTGGTTCAGGTCACATGCTTCATGTCGACATAACTGAAGCCACATGACTCCGCGCCCATCACTCAACGCACATTGAACGGTGCGTCCTTGTCGAGCAACGCAGTGCGGATAAAGTGCAGGCAACTCAAAATGCGCTGCAGGTCGTGACGCTTGTCGCGCTCGGCATGAACCGTTTGCAGCACATCCTGCGCAATCCGCGCGGCCGAGTTCACGGACGCCAGCGCGCGTTCGAGACTCCGCGCATCGGGCCGCTCGAAGAGCCGCGCGAGGTCGTCGCGCGTATGCTCGACGGCGCTGCCCCAACGCGAATGCAGTGCGTGCGCATACTCCGCGCGGACCGCTTCGTTGCGCAGATCGATCACGGCGTGGCCCACTTCAAGCGTCGCGAGCATCCAGCGCAAAGCATCGCGGCGACGCCGGGAGCGTCGCGCCAATAGCACGCGCAACTGGGAAGTCAGATCGTGTGTGCTCGACTGAAAGCGTTGATTGAGTCCCGGCAGTTCGTCCTTGCATGCGGACACGACTTGCGCGCGCAGGTCGCCCATGATTTTCCCGATGAGCCAAGGCATGTCAGCCGGGAAAACGATCGCGAATACAAGCGCCGCCAGCAACAGCGACGCGGTAAGCGCAATGCCATTGTTGATCAGCAGATCCGGCGCGTAAGCGACGACGTTGTCGGGTCCGGCGAGCAGGCAAAAAAACACCGAGAAACCGATCCCATATCCCGCCGCGAGTTTGCGCGTGGCGACGAATGCACCGAGCGCGAGCACCGGCGCAAGCGTGATGCACAGGAGCGGAAAGCCGTCGATGTTGGGATACACGTAGCAGGTGAACAGATAACCGGTCATGGTCGCCAGCACGGCGCCGACGGCCATCTGTACGGCCATCTTCGAGGGGTTCGGCGCAGTCGATGTCAGCGCGCACGCCAGTGCCGCGCCGATCACGGCCAGGCCTCCGCTCGGCCAGTCTGTCGCGATCCAGAACCAGCTTGCGATCGCTATGACCACGGCCGAGCGGATAAATGTCATCGCGACGACAAAGCTGTTGGTTTTGCTCACATAACGGCTGGTGGCTTGCGGCTGACCTGCCTGCTTACGCAGCGTCAGCGACGCGTAGGTCCCCGAGTAGCGGATCCATTCGTCGACGAACCGGTACAGCAGTTCCGCAGCAGTATCGAAGTCCGCAAGCGATTCAGCAGGCGAAGCTTCCAGCGGCCTTCTCGTTTCGCGCACGCGCCGCGGCAAGCTCGCCTGAAAGTGCTGCAAACGGGCTGCCATGCTCGATGCGTCGACGGCTGCATCGGGCGGCTGCGCCATGAGCGCAGCCAATTCGTGGAGGTACGGCTTGATCGCCGTGGCGATCGCCATCGAACCATTTACACGCAGACGCTTGAGCAGCTGATGCAGCGCATGCAACCGCGCGCAGGCATCCATGAACTCGCTGTTCAGACGGCCGAGATGCTGGCTGCGTGAACGCATGGCCGGTTCTTCGAAGGCGGCAAACGTGCGCGTCGCCTCGAAACCGACGATTTCATCGACGAGATTCGCAAAGCGTCGCTCGAATTGACCACGCTCAAGGCCGCGAACCAGCACGTCGGCGGCGAACGCAGTAAAATTTCTGTATCGAGACTGTAGTGTGTGCCGCAGCGCAAGGCTCGATCGTTGTGGCACGATCAGCGCGCTCACCGCGCTCGAAGACACGATGCCGACCGCCACTTCCGCCGCGCGCGTAAGCGCCGCCAGAAACAGGTCATGAGGCGCCGTGACATTCGGGATGCCGATCAGCGCAGCGGTGTAACCTGCAAGCACAAAGCCGTACCACCTGAAATGCCGAAACCGGACCGCTGCCGCAATGCAGGCGCTGACCCAGCAAATCATGCCGATCATGTACAACTCGGGCTGCTGGACGAACAATGCACCCAGCACGAGCGCGGCGGCTGTGCCCACCGCAGTCCCGAGAATTCGGTAGAAACTCTTGGCGAGCACCATTCCGCTGAACGGCTGCATCAGGACGAACACCGTAGTCATCGCAATGCGCGGTTGCGGCAGATCCAGCAGCATCGCAATGCCCAGCGCCAGCAGACCAGCGGTGACCGTTTTCAGCAGATGCAGCCAGACCAGGCCATCGCTATTAGCCCAATCCAGAACGACCGGACTGAGCGATCGCAACATGACGCTCCACTGCCGGACGGAATCGGCCGTCGGCCTGATCGCATGTTCGCGTTTCATTTGAAAGCAATACACCTCGGTTGGTCGCGGAAAGACGCACCGGAGAAAACTGTTGCTCACTCCGGCACGCAAGGCGCCGATTGTAGGAGCATGCTACGCGCGCATTAAGGGGACCGAGGCGGAACGTTCCTTCCAAAACGAACAACAATGCGCATCCTAGACAGGCGGACAATATGGCCTCTGCCGTGAAATAGAAGGATCGATGGATACGTTACAAAATATGCGAGTGTTCGTGCGCGTGGTCGAAGCCGGTAGTTTCACCGGCGCCGCGCAGTCGCTCAATTCAACGACTGGCGCGATGTCTCGCGCGGTTTCGGAGCTCGAAGCTCATTTGCGGACTCGGTTGCTGAACCGTTCCACGCGACGGCTTGCGCTTACCACCGCAGGCGAACGTTATCTGAAACGATGTCAGCAGATACTTGCAGATGTCGGCACCGCGGAAGAAGAAGCCAGTTGCGCGCACGAGCGCCCCACCGGCGCTTTGCGGATGCATAGCTTTGCCAGCATTGGTCAGCATTATGTGCTGCCGGCTATTTCGCGCTATCGCGCGCTGTATCCCGAGGTGACTGTCGAACTGACGATGTCGCAGCGCATGCCCGATCTTTTCGAAGGCAGTGCCGATGTCGCGGTGATCCTCGCTTCCACGTTGCCTAATTCAGATCTCGTGTCGCTTCCGTTGGGAACGACCTTCAGCATCTTGTGCGCTTCGCCGGCGTACGTGCGCACTCACGGCGCGCCGCAGAAACCAGCCGAGCTGGCGCATCACGAGTGTTTGATTCTGCACACTCCGGCGTTTCCGCCGCACGATTGGGTGCTCGACGGGCCGAATGGCTGCGAAACGATGGAGGTGAATGGGCCGGTGCACGTGAACATCGCCGAGTCGCTGATTGTCGCGATTCGTGAAGGGATGGGCATTGGCATGGTGCCGCTGTACGCTGCGATTTCAGGTTTGCGTGATGGAACGTTGGTGCGCGTTTTGCCGGAATATACAGCGCAGAAGATGAATATTTACGCACTGTACCCGTCGCGTAAGTTCATTGACGCGAAGACACGGACTTGGGTCGAATTCTTGCGTACGCATCTGCCCAAAGTCATTGCACGCGATGAGGCGTTGCTTGCAGAAGTCGACAAAGCA